>NZ_RCVZ01000003.1:8429-308429 GCF_003668575.1 Falsibacillus albus
TAGATCCTTCCTCTCTTCATTAAGGTTTTAGCTGAAAATCATAGAAAAAATACGAAGCTCTTATACTATTAATATATGCTTAATGCAAAAAAAGTTTGCATTAAGAAAACCCTTACATATATAATAATGCAAAATATCATTGCGTTTTTCAAGTATTTTCTTCACAATATTTTTACACCCTTTAAGGGAGGAACGAACATTGAAAGAAGATCATGCAAGACTCATACAAATATACGAAAAGGTGGTCAATTCCATAGACGCTGGCGTCCATGTCATCGACGAAGACGGAAAAACAGTCATTTACAATGAAAAGATGAGAAAGATTGAAGGCATGGAAATTCAGGACGTATTGGATAAAAAACTGTTGGAAGTCTTTCAATTCCATCAATGGGAAGACAGCACTTTGCTTAAGGTGTTGAAGAGTGGGGAACCCATTTTGAATATAAAACAAACCTATTTTAATAATAAGGGAGAAGAAATCACGACAATCAATAACACATTTCCGATTATTGAAAATGGCAAGATGATAGGAGCAATGGAAATTGCCAGGGATGTTTCAAAACTTGAAAAAATCATGAGGGAAAATGTGGTGAAAAACGGAGATGCGGTTTATTCTTTTGAAAGCATCCTCGGTTGCAGTGATGAAATCAGACAAGCAATTGAAACAAGCAAGCGGGCAGCAGGCGTCGCCTCACCCGTGTTATTGATCGGGGAAACAGGGACAGGAAAGGAATTGTTCGCGCAAAGCATTCATCAAGAGAGCAGCAGGTCGCGCCATCCATTCCTTGGCCTGAATTGTGCGGGTATGACAAAGGATTTGTTGGAACAAGTCCTCTTCGGTTCGATTCAAGCGGAGGGCTCCCCCGAACGACCAGGGATATTTGAGCAGGCAGATGGCGGAACGGTGCTACTCGAGGACATTCACACACTCCCCATCTCCATCCAAGAAAAAGTTTTGAAGGTCATTCTTGAAAAAAATGTGTGCAGAGTGGGAGATACGCTCGACCGCCACGTAGATGTCAGGGTATTGGCTTCAATGAACGAAGATCCAATCGATGCCATTGCAGATGGAAAGCTGCGTAAAGATCTATATTATCGTCTGAGTGCAGTATCTATTTTCATTCCATCTTTACGGGAGCGTAATAAGGATATCCTCCTTATGACAGATTATTTCATAGATAAATTCAATCAGCTTCTTGGGCTGAAAGTCTCCGGAGTTTCAAGAGAGGTCCAGGAGCGGTTTGAACAATATGATTGGCCGGGGAATGTAAGAGAATTGGAACATGTCATAGAAGGCGCGATGAATTTAATGGAGTTTAAAGGGGAAATCTCGTATAACCACCTTCCGCTTTATTTCAGACAAAAGCTTGAACATGACTATAATCCAGACCTTCTTTACCAATCTGAAAGAGAAATTAAACCATTGGATTTATATATGCAGGATGCTGAAATCTACTATATCCAAAAAGCTTTGATACACCATGACTTCAACATTACCAAAACGGCCAAAGCACTCGGTATGAGCAGACAGAATCTGCAATACCGCATAAGGAAATACGAAATTGAACGGCAGGAATAAACAGCCTGCCCCTTGGGTGCCTGTCACCAGAGGGGCAGGGCTAAAAAAAAAAAAATCCAGACAAAAATGTCCGGATTTCAAATTATTTTTTGATTAGATCTTCACGTTCAGACTGCTCGATCCACTCTTCAAGCTTGTCCTTAAGTGTATTAAAACCAGTTGGTGCATCAGCTTGAGCTGGTTTCACACTGCCTTGGCGGCGAGCTTTTTTAGGCTTTGCTTGCGTATTTTCTTGTTTCGGCGCTTCTTCAGTCGCACGGATTGAAAGACTGATTTTACCTTTTTCTTCATCGATGGAAAGAACTTTTACGTTCACTTCGTCTCCTAATTTCAAGTGATCGTTAATATCTTTTACGAAACCGTGAGTGATTTCGGAAATATGGACAAGTCCTTGAGTTTCTTCGTCAAGTGCAACGAATGCACCGTATGGTTGGATACCAGTAACTTTACCTGTCAGTACGTTACCTACTTCATAATTTGTAGCCATGGAAACACTCCTAAATAAATAAATTTTTTCTCCATTTACACGCAATTGTAGATTATATCATAAAACCCGGTCGGAATCAAAGAACCTCGTTGAGTTCCGTATTTGTCCTCTTCGCTGATATCCCTATTAATTTGGCCTTTTTTATCCATTATTATAGACTCCAAAAACAAATTTATTGTTGCATTGACAGAAAATCGCCCGCTCCATACGGCAAACCCGGATGAATCCAGCGCCGTGCAAAATATTTAATTAATCCCCAATTTTTTTCTGACAAATCTTTCTTGTATAATAATTCTAGATTTTAAATAAAAATAGCCTACACATTTCAATTCATCCATAGTAACATTGAAAAAATCAACGAGAAATCTAGTTAAAGGAGATTTATGATGAAAACTCAAGATCAATGGTCATCCAAGATTGGTTTTATCCTGGCGGCTGCCGGCTCGGCAATCGGCCTTGGGGCAATATGGAAGTTCCCATATATGGTGGGGACGAACGGAGGGGGAGTCTTTTTTCTTCTCTTTATTGTGTTTACATTGATAATCGGCACCCCGATGCTCTTGGCCGAATTCGTCATCGGCAGAAGAGGACAGGCAGACGCCGTGACTTCATACAAAAAACTGGCACCGAAAAGCAAGTGGCATTGGCTTGGTTACCTCGGCGTCGCCGCTTCCTTTATTTTGCTTTCATTTTATAGCGTTGTCGGTGGATGGGTCGTATCCTATATTGGCAGGAGTTTTTCCAACACCTTCATGGGACGCACCGAGGAGGAATACGGGCAGCTCTTTAATCATATTATTGCAAACCCCGCCGAGGTTCTGATTGCACAATTTGTTTTCATGATCATGACGATGTATGTTGTTCAAGGTGGTGTACAAAAAGGGATTGAACGCGCCAGCAAGTATATGATGCCTGCACTTTTTATTTTATTTATCGTTCTGGCAGTTCGCTCCTTGACGCTTGACGGTGCATGGAAAGGGGTAAAATTCTTCCTTGCTCCCAATCTTGATGCAATGAACGGACAGACTGTATTGATGGCTCTTGGGCAGTCATTCTTTGCTTTGAGCGTAGGTATTTCAGTAATGGTAACTTACGCATCGTATCTTCCTAAAAAGGATAGTTTGCCAAAATCAGCATTTTCAGTATCAATATTGAATATATTTATTTCCTTTTTAGCTGGGATTGTCATCTTCCCTGCGGTATTTGCACTTGGATTCAAACCAAATGCCGGACCAGGGCTCGTATTTGTCGTCCTCCCTGCTGTCTTTAATCACATCGCATTTGGTCATGTATTCTTTATCGTCTTTCTTATTTTGCTATTGTTTGCAACTTTGACCTCCGCTTTTTCCATATTGGAAATCATTGTTGCAGTGCTTTCAAAGGAAGTCGCTGAAAAAAGAAAAAAATACACATGGATCGCCGGGACAATCGTCTTTTTATTCGGCATCCCGAGCGCCTTATCTTTTGGAGTGCTCAGCGATGTCAAGATTATGGGGAAATCGTTTTTCGACTTTGCCGACTTCCTTACAAGCAACATCGGTCTTCCACTCGGGTCATTGTTGATTTCCTTGTTCGTAGGGTATCGTTTGCCGAGAAAGGATGTTGTTGAAGAAATGAGGTCGGGAACCTCTGTCCCTGCATATCTATTTGGGCTTTGGTATTTCTCGGTACGTTATTTGATCCCGCTTGCGATTGTTTTCATCTTTTTGCAATCACTGAATCTAATTTAAATATTTTCAGATTTTCATGTATAACCATAACGGTTCCTGGACATGCTATTATCACAAGACTTTCTAGTATTCCCCCCTTTGTTTGTTTTTGAGGCTGATTCCTTAAGGAGTCAGCCTCCTTTTTTTGTTTGGGTGTTTTCTTGAATTTATTTTTAGGCTTTGTTAGATACCGCTGTTGATTTCCGTGCAAGTCTTCGCTTTCCGCGGGCCTCACACGAAATGAGATCGTTCGATGTTGGCAGTGGACAAGGAACGCTTTGACAGCGACACATCGCACGAAGAAAAATGCCTGGCGTTTTTAGAGGACATGCCGAACCTTAATCGAACATCCGCCTGATTCCTCCTCGGATAGCGCCTCCGGGGTCTCCTTGACTCCGCTTTTCCCGTCGTAGTCTACGGCTTGCAATCCAATCAACAGCTGGAAACAGGCTAATAACAACACCAAGGTTTAATATTGCCTTTTTTTTAAAAAAACAACCCGTTAAGAAAACAGCCTATTGTTTTTATGAAAGAATGATTTTTCGATTCCCATTCAGGGTAATATAAAAATTACAGAACAAAGGAGTGGGATTGAATGACATCGGCAGCCGGAAAACAGGTTTCGATTAATGGGATTGATCTTTATTACGAAGAGTACAACCATGACAATACAAAACAAATCATCGTTCTTTTGCACGGATTTTTGTCCTCCACATTCAGCTATCGAAGGCTCATACCTTTGATCCAACAAGATTTCCATGTTGTATCAATCGATCTCCCGCCTTTTGGCAGAAGCGGCAAATCACCGGCATTTGTCTACTCCTATCAGAATATTGCCCGTACCATCATTGAATTCATGGAAAAGATGAATTATGAAAAGGTCTCCTTGATAGGGCATTCGATGGGCGGACAAATTGCCCTGAACATTATGAAGGAACGCCCGGAATTGATCGAAAAGGGGGTCCTTCTCTGCAGCTCAGGATATTTAAAAAAGTCGAAGTGGCCGCTTGTATTTTCAAGCTATTTTCCATTCTTTCATCACTATGTGAAATATTGGCTCGCTAAATCGGGGGTTCGACGGAACATAGAGAATGTAGTCCATAACAGATCCTTGATAGATGAAGAAATGATGTACGGCTATCTCCGGCCATTTTTGGAAGATGATATATTCATTGCCCTGACAAGGATGATCCGTCACCGTGAAGGGGATTTAACCAAAAATTTATTGAATAAAATCCACACCCCCATCCTCCTGATTTGGGGAGAACATGATAAGGTCGTCCCCCTTGCTGTCGGGGAGCGCCTTTACCATGATTTACCGAATTCGAAGCTGATTGTCCTAAAGGAGACAGGACATCTAGTCCCTGAAGAAAAGCCGGAAGAAGTAAAAAACCACCTTTTCGACTTCATTCACAACGGCGCCCTTGTATAAAAGAGGCTGTTCCTTTTGGAGGGGACAGCCTCATCTTTTTTATAGGGAACATTCGATTTCGGTTTCATATGCCGCTTCTCCAAATAAGAACGGATCCCATTGTTCAAGCATTCGACCAAGGATATGTTCAATGGCTGTATATCCATCAACTCACCTTATTGTTTTAATTTTTTTTGTTCATATCTTATCATAGAATCAGAAAAGAAGAATGGATGTGATGTTAGATGAATTTCAATGAACAGATAGATCGTAAAGATACTTCTTCTGTAAAATGGGACGCGTTAAGAAACGTATATGGCAAACATGATTTGCACCCCATGTGGGTGGCCGATATGGATTTCCGTCCTCCTGCAGCCGTTACGGAAGCTTTAAAGGAGCGCATAGAGCATGGACTCTTCGGTTATACGTTCATTCCAGATCATGCGGCACTATCCATCCAGGAATGGGTTTCTAAACGTCATAAATGGAAAATAGAAAAAGAATGGCTGTTATACAGCCCGGGGGTCGTGCCTGCACTTGGAATGGCCATTTCCGCCTTGACAAATCCAGGCGACCGGGTTCTTGTGCAATCACCGGTGTATACTCCCTTCTTTAATTTAGTCAAAGAAAATAAAAGAGAATTGGTCAATTGCCCCCTCGTTTTAATCGACAATCAGTACAAGATAGATTTTGACAAATTGGATTCCACTTTGCAGCAAGACGTTAAGCTCTTTTTACTATGCAATCCCCACAACCCCGGCGGACGGGTATGGACAAAGGAAGAACTCGTAAAAATTGCCGAGCTATGCAAAGAGCATGATGTCATCTTAATATCAGATGAAATTCATTCAGATTTAATCCATAAACCGAATGAACATATTCCCGTCGCGTCCCTTTCCGAAGAGTACCATCCATTCACAATCACATGCATCGCACCAAGCAAAACTTTTAATTTAGCAGGACTGCAAGCTTCCAGCATGATCATTCCAGATCCGGAATTGAGAAAAAAAATCTCCCAGCTTCAAAAACAGCAGGGATTCTTCACTTTAAATATATTCGGGATCATCGGTATGGAAGCGGCCTATCGCCACGGAGAAGAATGGCTTGAGGAATTGCTCATCTACTTAAAGGGCAATATCCAATTAGTGAAAGATTATATCCGCGAAAGCCTGCCAAAATTAAAAGTCATGGATCCGGAAGGTGGGTATTTAGTGTGGATTGATTGCAATGAAACCGGACTTTCCGATCAGGAAATTAAGGAAAGGCTCCTTAACAAAGGAAAGCTTGCCCTTGAACCGGGAACAAAATACGGATTAGGCGGAGAAGGCTTTATCCGGATGAACATTGCATGTCCTCGTTCAATGGTTAAGGAAGGGTTGAACCGACTGAAAATCGCCTTAGAACAATAACAGGAGCAGGGGAATCTCCCGCACACAGCAGATGATTCCCCTGCTTCTGCTATTTTCTTATTAAATGGACCTGGCAATTCAATACCCTCGTCAGCCTTTCGTTGTTCTTTATGGCCAGTAAGTGAAAGCCTGTATCCCCCGTACTGAATAGATAAGGTGACACGACAGGCATTTGATAGAAAGCATTTAACATGTTGGAAATTGCCCCGCCATGGGAAACGATCATGATGCTTTCATCCGCGTGTTTATGCCGAAGTGTTGAAAAAACACGTTCCGCCCTTAGCCTGAAATCCAGATAGGATTCACCCTCTTCGATTGGTTCATGCGGCTTTCTCCCACCTTTCGGCTCCGGATATTTCTCCATTGCCTCTTCACGCGAAAGGCCAGCAAGAACACCGTTATTCCATTCCATTAAATCCTCCACGAAAGATATGGGACGATTCAATTTGTGGTTGATGATATCAGCCGTTTCCTTCGCCCTTTTCAAGGTGCTTGAATAGATATGACTGACAGAAAAATGTTTGGACCCATATTCGGCCAATGCTTCGGCCTGCTGCCTGCCCTTTGATGTCAGGGAAAAGTCTGCCCTTCCTTCATGGACATTCAATATATCGGCTTCTGACTCGCCGTGCCTTACAAGTATAATTTCCATATTCATCCTCCTCCTTCAAATAATTCTCTATTGCATAAAAAAGAACCTTCCCAAAGAGGGAAAGTTTTCTATTTATTAATGGCACTATTCGTCAATTCTATTGCTACTAGTTGATTTGCGCGGAAGAAATCCCCCTGGACATAGAATTAACTTCCTCGAAGAAACACCGCATGAAGAAAATGCGAATGCATTTTCGAAGAGTCTCGCACCTTCCACTCCAATTTAAGGAAACAATCTTCTTTTAATAACAGCCTTATTTAGAGAAAAAAACGGCCGGCAAACTCGAAATTCTTTGAGGTTGCCGGCAGCCTGTAATCTTTTCCCGTTCAGTGATTTTTATCATTTCTTTTTGTTCTTGGTAATGACGCCGCACGCAATTCGGTCTCCGCTGTCTCCTGCAGGCTGGCTCATGCCGTCATCTTTATTTTCATGGATGACAATCGATGTTCCATCTTTCGTATAGAGGGAAGTCTGCGATTCTTGAAACGTCAGATTCGGCGCCAATATCGTCGCCTTCACCGTCCCATCCTGCTTAACGATCAAGTTGGGCAAATCTCCTGCATGTGCCCCTTCAGGATGTAATAAACCATGTTTTTTATGATCGGGATTAAAATGATTTCCTGCTGAAGTAAAATCAGGGGCTTCACACTTGCCGATTTCATGTATATGGATGGCATGATCTCCCGGAGGCAGCCCTTCTAAATTAATATTGAGCAATACACCTTTCGCCTGCTCCTCCATTTTGATCGTCCCAATGGAATCCCCGTCTGCATTTTTCATATCCACTACATTCTTTTTAGGATTTTGCTGGGCACATCCTGCAAGGAGCAGACCACCTGCGATACATACGTATAACCATTTCATTTCTATTCCTCCAGAACCAACATTCTCTTTTATCATTTTAGCCATGTGGAGGAATCCCTATTCGTAATTAGAAAAGAAAGGGAATTATAAGGATGATAACAATTTATATTGTTTTCTTCTTTTTTGGAAAGTTGCTACTTCGTCAATTCCTAACGCTTTTAACATTTTTGAATTTTCTTCTACATATTTTCCAAGATCGTCTGGATAATGGGAATCTGATGACGTCGTAAACTTGACTCCTTCATCCACTAACACCTTTAGAAATGCAGGACTTGGACACATTTCTTCTATCGGATAGCGATAATAAAGGCCTGCGTTCACTTCCGTAGCTGTATCCGTTTCTGCCAATGCACTTGCAATTCTTTTGTAGTGCGGCAGCAAGTTTTCTTCATTCGGTCTAAAATTAAAAACCTTTAAATTATCCAGATGGGCAACAAAATCGAATAATCCGCTTCTGATTGCAGCTTCAACGATATGAAAGAATCTCTCATATAGTCCTTCCAATGAAAACCTCTCAAAATATTGAATGGTTTCAGGGTTATCGAAGCCCCAGCCATCCACAAAATGAACAGATCCAATCACATAATCCCACTCGTATGTTTGGAGAAGCAGGCTTAAATCTTTTTCACATCCCGGAAAGTAATCCGCTTCAATTCCGATCCGAAGTTCAATTCCATTTCTGGACCACTTTTCTTTTTCACCTTGGATAAAGTCCCAATATTCGTCCATGCTTTCAGTCATGACCTGCTTCAACCAAGCCTCCTGTTTTCTGCCTAGCTCGGAATCGCTTAAATCCATGTATTTAATAAAGTATTCCTTTGTCTCCATGAAGCGGTATAAATGATCGACGATCCCTACTTCTTTCAGATCGAGTTCTTTCGCTTTTTGGAGGTACAGGTCCAGCCATGGTTTGGAATATGGCCCATTTTCCAGCCGTTCTGAAAGAAGCTGATGACTCTCCAACATCCATTTACGATGATGCTTCTCTCCAGCTACTTGATGAAAATGCTGCAATGCACGATTGGTCCTATCCAGCCACTTAAAGGAATAGGGTCCCTCTTCTAGGTGTACATGATAATCAACCGTAATGGGAATCTCCTCCTTTTGGTGAAATCCATTTTAATGATTCCTTAGCCTTCTTCCACTTTTCCGGCATGGGCTCATCACAGATCACATAATCCAAATCATTCAGGTGACAAATTCGATAAAAAGAAAGATGGCCGAGTTTGCTGGAATCGACGAGCAGAAATTTCTGTTTTGCCTGTTTGATAACCGCTTCAGATATGATGGATTCTTCCAAATCGTAATCACTTACATCTAAAGGGGTAAGTCCACCGCATGAGAGGAATACTTTGTCAAACTGAAAGTTTTTCAGCATCTGCCTGGTCAATGTTCCCGAAACGGATTTTTGTTCAGGATTCGATATTCCCCCAAGAACAATCAATTTCCCATCAAACATTTTTGATTCCAGCCTTTTGTTGATTACTTCTGCTGCTGAAATCGAATTTGTGACAATGGTTATACGCTGCAGGCCGGTCAAAGAATTAGCCAGCTGAAAAGTGGTGGTCCCTACATCCAGCATGATTGTATCGCCGCTTTTCACGAATTGTGCTGCAAGCTTTCCGATTCTTTTCTTCGCCTCTAACTGGACATTCATTTTTTGGCGGAACATTGGCTCTTGTGCAGGGGGGACATACTTTACCGCACCTCCATGGATGCGGTTGAGCTTCTTCTCATGCTCCAGAAAATCTAGATCCTTTCTGATGGTTTCAGGCGTCACACCGATTTTTTTTGCTACTCTGGCAACATAGATTCTTTCTTCTTTTTCAAGCTCGTCCAAAATCAGTCGATGGCGCTCATTTAAAAACATGCTCATGCCAGCGGAATCACATCCTCTTTCTGAATATAAAGAACAGCTTCTTCATTGATTTTCAGATCACGGTTCCTTTGCTGGAGCAAATCGGTTGAGAAACGGATGCCGGTTGCCATCATTTCATAGCGGACGATATTGCCAAGTACTGAAACATTTTGGACATGTGCTTGTAGCCGGAGTGCATCCTCTTGCGGAAGGAGGTCAAAGGCTTCAGGGCGGATCGCGAATAAATCGCATCCTTCAAGAGGTGCTTCTCCAAACATCTTTGTCACTTCGTCCTTGCTCAAAACATTATAGTTTCCTATGAATCTAGCGACAAATTCAGAATTCGGGTTCATATATAGGTCATGAGGATGTCCGGATTGGACCATTTCTCCTTCATTTAAAATAAATATCCGGTCACTTACGACCATCGCCTCTTCCTGGTCATGGGTGACAAGAATCATCGTCATGCCCAGATCCTGCTGAATCGTTCTCAGCAGCTGTTGAAGATTTTTTCTGATTTGGGCATCCAAGGCGCTCAATGGTTCATCGAGCAGCAGGACCTTGGGCTCGACCACGATGCTTCTCGCCAGGGCTACACGCTGCTGCTGTCCTCCTGATAATTCATGAGGATATGCCTTTTCTTTCCCTTTTAATCCCACCAGTTCAATCATTCTTGAAACTCGTTTGCTTATCTCCGTTTTTTCCGTTTTGTTCATTTTCAAGCCAAACGCAATATTATCAAAAACATTCATGTTCGGAAAAAGGGCATAGGATTGAAATACCATTCCAACTTCTCTTTCCTTCGGGCTTAAGGAAGTCACATTCCTGCCATCAATGGAAATCGATCCTTCTTCCGCTGAAGTCAATCCGGCGATGATGCGAAGCAAGGTACTTTTCCCGCATCCACTCGGACCCAGAAAAGTGATGAATTCACCTTTTTCGACAGATAGATTCATATTGTTCAGTACCGTATTCCGATCGAAGGATTTGTTGATATCTTTCAACTCAACGAAGCTCATCTTAAATCGTCTCCTTTTTCCGCTGGGCAAATTTAACTACCAGACTAGATAGTATTGAAATGAAAAGGAAGTAGCATACGACAATGGCGCTTGCCAAATGGCCGCTTTTGCTCAGCTTTTGATACAGATAAATTTGGATGGTCTCGAAGCTTCCGCCCAATAATAAATTCGCCAGTACAAACTCCCCGAACAAGATGGAAAATGATAATAGCGCTGATACTAAAATCCCTGTCAAAATATTAGGGACGATTATTTGCAAAAAAGCCTTTGTCCGGGTCGCTCCTAACAATTCTGCAGCCTCCATTAATTTGTCGGCACGGATGTTCCTTAGGCTGTTCCTCGTCCCTTGGTACATATAAGGCATAATCCCAATGAAATATGCACCGATTGTAACCAATACCATAGGCAATCCTGCTTTCGAATAAGCCCTCAACAAACCTACCGCCATAATGACTCCTGGCATGGCATACGTCATTAATACGGTAGCCTGCAGCCATTTCTCCCACTTGGGGGCATAAACAACAATTGTGAAGATGGCGGGCACCATAACGACAGCTGCTATGACAGTCGCTCCAGCAGATAAAATCAACGAATGCATCAGGGCTTGGATAAATTGATCGTCTTGAAATAATGTCGTGTACCACGAAAACGTCAATCCTTCCGGAAGGACCGTTTTATTCCACTTTGTCGATAAGGAATAGAGCAAGGTTGCCATCAAGGGGATGACCAAATACAGGAATACAATCCCGATCGGCAAGTAAGCCGTTAGCTTCTTTTTCATTTAACGTCCCTCCTTACTCTTCTCATCAGCCACTCGTTAAAGAGCATTGCTGTCACAAGTGTGAGGCCAAGGAGCACTGCAATCGCACTTCCAAGCTGGGGCTGTGCAAAAATGTCCCCGGAAATCAACGCGCCAATGCGGATCGTTACTAAATTGTACGTACTTCCTGTCAAAGCATAGGCAGAGGCATATGCCCCCATTGCGTTTGCAAATAAAATACTTGCAGTTCCTGCTGCACTTGGCAGTAAAATCGGCATTCCGATCCGATACCAGAATTGGAAAGGGGACGCCCCCAATAAGGAAGCCGACTCCTTCCATTGTTTTTGGATCCCATGAAAAGCAGGGAACATCAACATAACCGCCAACGGGAGTTGGAAATAAACATATATCAATATAAGTCCGGTCCAAGAGTACAAATTGAAATCACTGAACATACCGATGTTCAATTCCTTGAACAGAATGGTAAATAATCCGCTGTTTCCTAATAATACAATAAACGCAAAAGAAAGCGGGATCCCTGCAAAATTAGATGTTAAGTTGGCCAAAACCAGAATCCTATCCTGGACTCTTTTCTTGAAAAAAGTGATGGCATAGGCTGTGAACAATGATAGGATCATAGCGATGGCACTGGAAATCACAGAAATCAAAATACTATTTTTGAAGGATTTATAATAATACGGATTCGTAAAGACTTCGATATAATTATGAAACGAGAAGCTTCCTCCTTCAGTTTGAAAGAAGCTGGAAATAACCATGGAAATCAAGGGAACCAATAAAAACAATAATATAAAAATGACCAATGGCGCTAATGTGATATAAACGCTCAATCCTTTTTTCCTCATGAAAGCTCACTCCTCATAAATAGGAAAAGCCGGGTGTACATGCTGCTGTGAACGGCTTATTTGACACCTTGGATTTCAAGCTTTTTCATTACGGCTGAAGGCTCGATCATCAATAGCTCACATACGAGAGGAGCAATTTGAAGCTGCGGCACTTCGATATCGAAAAAGCCTGTTTCGACTTTGTCACTAATGATAAATAAAGGTACTTCCCGGTCCTCTGGGGTCGTTCCCCCATGCTGTCCATCATCATTCATGCCATGATCGGCAGTGATGATGATTTGATACCCTTCTTTCAGCCATCTTGGCAGGATGGTAGCCATTAAGGTATCGACGGCAATCACCCTGTTTCGATAACCTGCAGAGTCGCCGGTGAATTTATGGCCGTCATCATCCACATTCATGCTATGGACATATAGAAAGTCCGGACTTTTACTCTCCAGTAAATATTGAGCATCGGCAAACAAATGGGAATCAGGGTAATGATCCTCCCAATAAAAAATGCCATTTTCGATCGGCTTTTCTGCATTTAGCTGGATCCGGTCTTTCATCGGATCGAATGGAGCGGAATTATATAACTCGCTGACCCAATGGTAGGAAGCTGTCGCATTGGATAAGCCATTCTTTTTAGTTAAATGGAAAATGCTTTCTTCCTTGGATAATTGAACAACGTGATTGGATGTTATTCCGTTTTGATGTGGAGGCGTACCGGTCAATAAAACTTCATAAAGGGGCCGAGACATGCTCGGCACCTCTGAAATGACTTTATAGCGTGAAGCTTGGCCTTTTTCCACCAAATGATGCAAATATCCCATGTTCTTAACGGCCGTATCGTATCGAAGACCATCTATCATGATAAATATTAGCTTTTGATTAGTTGACATGTACGAGCACCTTCTCCTGCCATTCCTGTGGAAGTTTTTTCGTTGTTTCTTCCCACGCTTTCATATCTTTGACAGGACGGACTTTCTTGTACATTGAGTCCGGAAGCAATTTAGCCTTAGCATCCTTTGGAAGCTTGACATCTTTGCGAATCGGTCTGGCATAACCCCTTGCCAAGTTGGCCTGCCCTTCATCCGATAAGATATATTCACGTGTCAGCATGGCAGAATAAGGGTCCTTTGCTTTTTTGTTAATGACATTTGCATAGCCGGACATGACGGACGCCTCTTTTGGTATGACGACATCAAAGCGGTCCTTTTGAATTTGGTCGCGATAATTCAGTCCATTGAAGTCCCACACAAGCGCCACATCGTTTTCTCCTTTTTCCAAAGAAGTCAATGAAGGATCAGTCGTCTGTAAGCGACCCTGTTTCGCAAGTTTTTCAAAGAAGTCAATTCCAGGCTGGATATTTTTCTCATCGCCGCCGAAAGCATACGCGGCAGCCAATACGGCAAATTGTGCCTGATTTGCTTTCATGACGTCCCCTACATCCACTTTATAATCGCCATTTAATAGATCGTTCCAGGATTTAGGAGGATTCTTCACATTATTTTTATCCGTGATAAAGGCAAGGGATCCTGTGTATCCGACCACCCAGTCACCGTTATCATCCTTGGCCCATTTCGGGATCTCATCCCAATGGGAAGTTTTATATGGAAGCGTGAGTCCTTTTTGTTCCGCCAATGGGCCGAATGCCACACCAACATCGCCTACATCCGATTTCCCTGTTTGGAACTTCGCCAGCTCTTCCGCACTGGACATATCAGTATCCGTATGCTTGATTCCATATTTTTTCGTGATGTCTTTCCAGGTTTGTCCCCAGTTAGCCCACGAGTCCGGCATTCCGACTGAATGGACCTCTCCCTCTTTTTTTGCTTTTTCTTCGATTTTATTTAATGAAAGATTCTTTGTATTTATTTTGTTTCCAGAGTCATCGTTGCCTGAACACCCAGCCATGAATAAGGCTGATGCCATTCCAATTGATAATACCTTTAAAAAGGATTGCTTTTTCATAGATGTCTCCTCCGTTTTTGAATTAGATTTGTTTTGCTTTGTTTTACACCCTAACTATAAAAAACAAAAGTAAAGAAGCAATTAAACAAATGTAAAACTATTTTGAGAAAATATTAAGAGTTTATTAAGCAGAGGAATAAATACAGAAAGGCAATAAAAAAACACCCTTGATAATCAAGAGTGCTTTGTAGGTTCCTGCCCGTTGGCAGGATTATAATGATCCTCTAAATCCTTTGTCTTTCTTTCTTCCCTTTTGGATATATATATGATGATCCGAAATGTAATGATGGCGAATACGGTGAAAACCGCCATCGTTATGGCTGCAGGGATATATTCCCGCTTGTCCTCAGGAAAATACAAAAATAAGTTCAGTGCAAATGATTGGAATATCGAGAGCATGGGGCTACTCCTTTCCTGATTCTAGAATCTTACTACATTATATCAATTGTCTTTATGTAAAACCACGCTGGTCAAATGACAACTTTTCAACAAAAAATCCAGCCGATAGTTCCGGCTGGCAATAGGGAATTGGCTGATTTCCGCTGCAGGATGCTCACTTTCCGCGGACGAACGGTCGAGCCTCTTCGCTTTGCTTATTTTTTCAAGACTTTAATTTTTTTAATCGTAACGTCTTTGACAGGCTTGTCATTTGCACCCGTTTCAACACCGGCTATTTTGTCCACGACATCCATTCCCTCGACGACTTGTCCAAATACGGTATATTGGCCGTCCAGCCAAGGAGCGCCTCCTCTTTCTTCATAGGCTTTTATGATTTCCTTCGGGAATCCCTTGTCTTCCATTTGAGATTTCAGCTGAGGATCCAAACTGCTGTTTTGAACAATGAAGAATTGACTGCCATTTGTATCGGGTCCTGAATTGGCCATAGCAAGTGCACCACGGAGATTAAATAACTTTTTGGAGATTTCATTCTTGAATGGTTTGCCGTAAATGCTCTCCCCACCCGTGCCATTTCCTGACGGGTCACCGCCCTGAATCATGAAATCCTTGATGACCCGGTGAAAGATAACCCCATCATAATAGCCATCTTCACTATGTTTGATGAAATTTTCGACTGCCTTCGGAGCTTCATCCGGGAACAATTTTATTTTGATATTCCCCATGCTTGTGTCTATTTCCACTTCTTTTTCATTTTCCCCTACCGTTTTGGAAAGCTGGGGATATGTAATTTTACCTGAGCTGCTTTGTTTTGCATCCGTTTTCTCCTTTGAAGATGTCCCACATGCAGCGATGGTCAGGATAGACAATAGTACGACCATAAGTACCAGTAAACTTTTCATTTGTTTCATGACTAGTTTCACCTCTTGATTTTTACTTTACTAAATTTTTCAGTCAAACACATTACTTTGTTATTCCTCTCTTTTTCTATCATAATAGAAAGAGCCATACATTCAATCAGGAAAGGTGGATATATGATGACATTTTCAATCGGAGACAAAGTAACAGCTATATATAAAACCGGGAAGTACATCGGCGAAATAACGGATATCAAACCGACAGTGTGCGTCGTTCGGATTTTGGCCGTCCTAAAGCATCCAGTTCAAGGGGATTTACATAACCCGAGGCAAACCGATGTTGCTTTTTTTCATGAACGCAAGGCTTTGGCTTTTAGGGAACAGGCGAACATCCCTGCAAAAATGGTTAAGCCTTACGAAGGGGAAATCCCGGATTACAATGAGTCCCTGAAACAAACATTCGATTCTTTGAAATTTTCATTGGAAAAGGAAGAAACGGCGTTTGCCGCTAAAAGCCTTGATGCACTGAATGAAATCAAAAGAGAATATGAACTCATGTACAATCTGCAATTTTAAGCTGTGCTGAGGAAAAAAGGAGCTGACGACAGCTCCTTTTTTAAAGTGCAAACTTTTTCATGATTTGCGCCAGATCGATTCGATCGCCAATCGTGGTTGAAGGTGTTTTTTTCAAATATTGTTTATCCTTTTCGACCAATTTATAAATATTGTAGGTGGTCAATGCATCATCCAGAGCTCGATGGTGCTTCCCTACCCCATCTTTTCCATAATCCTTTACCGCTTTCCATAAGCCAGTTTGGTTTTGATCACCAAAAAACTTTTTATATTCCATCGATAAGTCAATAAATTGTCCGGTAAACGGAAAGGGAATGTCCGCTCTTCTGCAATTATCCCGCAGTACCTTCATATCCATATTTCCCCATGTAACAACCGTTGTCTTTCCCCGTTGGTCATATTCCTTGAATTTATCAATCAGCGCTTCAATGGAAATGCCCTCATCTACTTGATGCTGCGTAATTTTAAGAAAGCCTTTGCATCGATCGGTAAGGACAGTAAAAGTACGTGGTCGGACATAAGATGAAAATTGATCAATGATTTCGTCATTGTGAACCACTGCAAGGCCCGCCTCGATGATTTCTGGATAAAACCCTTTTGGCACCCCATTTTTTTGAGGCATGGAAAACTCAAAATCAATGAAAATGGTATATTGTTTCACCAGCCATACTCCTCCAGAAAAAAATTTTATACTCTGCGCACACAATTAATTTAAATTATTATATCACGTCACAAGGATGGAATATGCTTTTTTCATCTATTCTTTTACAGAATTCCATACTTTTCTTTTACGGGATAAACTCTAAAATTCGAATTCTTGCAATTGCTATTACATAGTTTATAATATTAATATTTAGTAAAACGAAATATTAATAAGAAGGTGCTTAAAATTTCTATACAAAAACGAAATTTAATCATTATGTGGTTTGCTAATTTTCTTGTTGCAGCCAGCGCCACAATGATCATGCCGTTTTTGTCCTTGTATATTGAAACATTTGGACATTTTGATCACAGCTATATTCAGCGATGGTCAGGCTTTGTGTTTGGAATTACGTTTTTAACCGCATTTTTCATCTCGCCGATTTGGGGACGATTCGGCGATCGTTATGGTTATAAGCCCATTTTACTTATTACGGGCTTCGGGATCGGCACAAGCATTTTCCTCATGGGTTTTATGCACAGTGTCATTGGCCTGTTCATACTTCGGTTATTCATGGGTGTGGTAACGGGCTTTATCCCGACCTCGCTTGCCTTGATTTCCTCCCAGACACCTAAAGAAATCGCAGGGAAAACTCTCGGCACCCTTGTGATGGGCAATGTTTCCGGCGGACTTCTCGGACCGTTGATCGGTGGGATGATGGCAGATTCATTTGGATTTAAATATACGTTTATCATTACGGCAGCATCGATCGCCACGGCAACTATTGGCGTTCTAATTGGAATTGTGGAGAAACCAAAGTTGACAAAGAGAAATGAAAAGAAATTCACGCGCAAGGATGTTCTCAAACAAATTCTTCGCCATCGGCTTTTGATGATCGTGATGGTACTCTCATTCCTTATCCAAGTCGCCAATTTCAGCATCCAGCCGCTATTGGCCTTATATGTGAACCAATTGAGCGGTTCGACCAATATCGCATTCCTTGCAGGTATTGCCTTTTCTGCCACAGGAGTAGGAAACTTATTGGCGACAAGGCAATGGGGGAAGTTAGGGGACCGCATCGGCTATGAAAAGGTGCTGATGATTCTGCTCATTCTTGCCTCCATGTTTGTCATCCCTCAAGCATTGGCTCAAAAACTGTGGGAGCTTGTCCTTTTCCGCTTCATGTTCGGGACTGCAATCGGGGGAATGATTCCGTGTGTTACAGCCTATATTCGTTCGGAGGCACCGGTTTCCATGCAAGGGGAAGTTCTCGGCTACAATCAAAGCTTCCGTTTTCTTGGCAATGTCGTCGGGCCGGCAATAGGTGGAATCGTCTCAGGATATATCGGCATTTCTTCCGTGTTTTATGTGACCAGTTCTTTGTTTTTATTTGCTTTTGCCTTGTTATGGTGGACCATAAAGCACGGGACACAAACTTCCCTGCGTGAAAATTATTAAATTATGCAGAACACCCGCTCATTATAGCGGGTGTTTTACTTGTATACCCAGTCAAAGATTGACATTATTCATTCGTGTTTGATGATTTCCGCTGCGCACGGGAGTGAGCCGCTTTTCCCGCAGGAGTCGCCGCCCTCCACTATAATTTCTTTGTTCTATTAAACCATAATGAAGAAAAATTCATTAACGAACAGAAGAACTAAGTGTATTGGAGCGGGAGGGTGTATCTTATGGGACAACATTAATTGTTTCAATCCGGATATATTCCCGTGATTTAAATCTTTTGTATCCATGGGCTTTTTGATCACTTGATGATTCTGCATGTGCTTCTTGGGGTATAGAGGTAATGGCCGGTTCATCCATTTCCGGTATGAACATTCTTTTTTGCTTTGAATTGATCCACATCGCCCCGCTAAATAAAATCATAAAAATGATGATTGCCAACATCCATTTTTCTCTCATTTCATTTTCCACCACCTTGCTTTCATTTTTTTCAGGCTGATGAAAAAATATACTTCAGACGGATGATGACTTTCTTTCTTCAACTTTTTATCCAACAACCCAAGGCGATGCAAGAATCAGATTGATAATGAATATTTTTTCACTCCCTTTTCCACGTTTCTACATATTTAATACTTTTTTGACATTCGCTTCTTGTTTGGCCTTTGATGAATGCATGCATGAATAATTTACGTTATAATTCTTTTGAGTGTTGAAACCACGTCCGGCGCATTGTTTTTATAAAAGAGGATAAGCTGAAAATATGTCTACATTTTTTTTACATATTCAATGAAAGAATTACGTTTCGGCTAGCAATAGAATTAACTTAAGGGGGGGTTCCTTTGTCATTGTTGCATTTAGCTATTATTGCGCCCTTTTTAATGGCGATTTTCATACCATTCTTATATAAAGGTTTCCGCAGAATACATACAGGCTGGTTTGTCCTCATTGTCCCTATTCTTTTATTCAGCTACTTCCTTCATTTCATTCCCATCGTTAAAGGAAATGAGACGGTTACCAAGACCATTCGCTGGATACCATCGCTGAATATTGAATTGACCGCGTTTGTGGATGGGCTTGGATTACTGTTCGCTCTGCTGATCACAGGAATCGGTTCACTGGTTGTTTTGTATTCGATTTTCTACCTTTCTAAAAAAAAGGAGCAGCTGCACAACTTCTATGTGTATCTCCTGCTTTTTATGGGAGCGATGCTTGGGGTTGTATTATCCGATAACTTAATCAGCCTATATATGTTTTGGGAGTTCACTTCCATTTCTTCCTTCCTGTTGATCGGCTATTGGTATCAGAGAGATGGTTCAAGATATGGAGCCCAAAAATCCATGCTTATCACCGTTTTTGGCGGACTGGCCATGCTAGGCGGTTTTTTATTGTTATACATAATGGGGGGGACGTTCAGCATTCGGGAATTGATTGGAATGGCCGATGTCCTTATGTCAAAGTCATTATTTGTTCCAGCCATGCTCCTGATATTGCTTGGGGCCTTTACAAAATCGGCACAGTTCCCCTTCCATATATGGCTTCCAGATGCCATGGAAGCTCCGACGCCCGTCAGCGCCTATTTACATTCAGCTACAATGGTTAAAGCAGGACTGTATTTGGTTGCGCGTATGAGCCCGATATTCGCGGAACATGCATTATGGCTCTGGCTCGTCGGAAGTTTTGGCATCTTCACGATGACGTGGGGATCTTTCAACGCAGTCAAACAAACAGATTTAAAAGGGATACTGGCTTTTTCAACCGTCAGCCAGCTTGGGCTCATCATGTCGCTGCTTGGAGTCGGTGCTGCGGCGCTTCACTATAAAAATATGGACGAGAACCTATTTATAGTAGCTACAGTTGCGGCCATTTTTCATTTGATCAATCATGCAACATTTAAAGGGAGCCTGTTTATGGTGGTTGGTATCATCGATCATGAAACCGGGACGCGCGATATTCGAAAACTCGGCGGACTGATGGGTCTGATGCCGATCACATTCACAATTGCCCTGATCGGTTCCTTTTCCATGGCCGGCCTTCCTCCGTTCAACGGCTTCTTGAGTAAAGAAATGTTCTTCACTGGCATGGTCCGCGTGCTGGATATGGACTTTTTCAGTTTAGATACATGGGGAATCTTATTTCCGGTCCTTGCATGGGTAGGAAGCATCTTTACCTTCTTATATAGTATGGTTCTCTTTTTCAAGACCTTCTCTGGAAGGCTCCAGCAAGAAAAATTGGAGAGAAAGCCGCATGAAGCTCCGTTCGGAATGCTTCTGCCGCCTATCATTCTTGCTTCATTGGTTGTCATTTTCGGATTTTTCCCGAACATCTTAACCTATAACATCATTGAGCCTGCGGTTGGAGCCATCCTTCCCAGTCTGCTGAAGCCTGGAGAACATTTTGTTGGACACATATCTTTCTGGCACGGATTTACAGTAGAACTGTTCATGACAATTGGCGTCATAACCGGAGGAACACTGCTTTACATCACCTATCCCAAGTGGAAAAAGGTATATACAATCATTCCGGAAAAGCTGACATTGAACTCTATGTACGACCGCGGCCTCTATTGGGCAGAGACAGGCTCATATCAATTGACGCGCACGTATATGACAGGGTTTATCAGGACGTATTTGGTGTATATTTTCATCTTTTTCATTGGAATCACCGGGGTCACGTTGTACGTAAAGGATGCATTTAAATTAGACACAAGCAATGTAGCACCGATTGGCAGTTACGAAGTGGTGCTTGCTTTGATCGTTTTGGCAGGCTCCGCAACGATCCTGCTCGCCAAATCCAGATTGACGTCGATCATTGCATTGGGAGCGATCGGCTATACCGTTTCGTTATTTTTTGTGCTATTCAGAGCTCCTGACCTTGCACTTACCCAGCTGGTCATCGAGACCGTTTCCGTCGCATTATTCTTGCTTGCATTCTATCATCTGCCTCCATTAAACAGGCACGAGAGAAGCGTTGGATTTAAATTGAGCAATGCCCTTATATCTCTTGGGGTCGGCCTGATCGTCACGCTTGTTGCGATTTCTGCACACAGCAATAAACTATTCGACTCCATCGCAAAGTACTATATTGAAAATACACATGATAAGGCCGGCGGCGAAAATATGGTCAACGTCATTTTGGTAGACTTCCGTGGATTCGACACCATGTTTGAAATCTGTGTGTTGGGCATTGCCGCTTTGGGCATTTATGGAATGGTTAAATTACGTTTAACGCAAGGAGGAAAAGCTGATGAAAAAAAATGACGTCATCCTTCAAACCGTCACAAACGTCGTTGCATTCATGATCATTCTCTTTTCCCTCCAGGTCTTTTTTTCCGGCCACTACCATCCGGGAGGCGGATTCATTGGCGGACTCATGACTTCAGGAGCAATTGTCCTGCTCCTGCTCGCTTATGATATCAAGACCGTGGCATCGATCATTCCGATCGACTACAAAATCCTGATTGGGATCGGACTGTTTTTCGCAGTGGGCACAGGTGCCGGTTCATTATTTTTTAACGTGCCATTCCTGACCCATGCCTTCAACCACTTTGATCTGCCCCTTCTGGGGGAGACATCGCTCCATACAGCAGTATTGTTTGATACTGGAGTGTATTTAGTTGTCATTGGCGTCACGATGACCATTATTCAAACGATTGGAGAGAGTGAATAATGGAAATATTAATGGCTATTGTCATTGGGATATTATTTACAAGTGCAGTTTACTTAATGTTATCAAAAAGTTTACTCCGTATTATTATCGGGACCGGCCTGCTGAGCCACGGCGCCCATTTGCTCATTCTGACCATGGGTGGCCTGAAGCGAGGTTCAGTCCCCATCTTGGGGGAACATGCCAAGTCATACGTAGATCCCATCCCGCAGGCATTGATCCTGACAGCCATCGTCATCAGCTTTGGGGTCACATCATTCTTTTTAGTCCTGGCATATCGAGCCTACCAAGAGCTTGGAACAGATAATATGGATCAGATGAGAGGAACAGAAAGTAATGATTAACTTATTGATTTTACCGATTATCATCCCGCTGTTTACAGCGATATTTCTAATCTTTTTAACTAAATATGTGATGGTGCAGAGATGGGTTTCGACGATTTCGCTCCTTGGAACAATATCGTCGGCTTTCATCCTCCTCCACACCGTCCACCAGGATGGCATCCAAACTTTGAATCTAGGCAGCTGGCCAGCGCCTTTCGGAATCACACTAGTCTCTGATATGCTGTCTGCCCTTCTTGTAACGACGGCAAGCGTCATCGCACTGTGCTGCTTGATTTATTCATTTAAATCAATTGGTGAGGGAAGAGAACGTTACTACTATTACGCAGTATTCCAGTTTCTTTTAGTGGGGATCAACGGTGCGTTCACGACCGGGGACATTTTCAACCTTTTCGTATTTTTCGAAGTCATGCTCATGTCTTCTTATGTTCTTTTGGTCATTGGCGGAACGAAGATCCAACTAAGGGAGTCCATTAAATATATTTTGGTCAATGTCATTTCTTCTGCCCTATTTGTCATTACGGTTGCTTATTTGTACTCCGTTGTCGGGAGCCTGAACATGGCCGATATTTCCGTCAGGATCAGCCAGATACATCAGCCTGGCATCATCACTGTCATCGCCATTCTGTTTTTAATCGTTTTTGGATTGAAAGGAGCGATTTTTCCGCTTTACTTTTGGCTGCCTGGGTCCTATTACGCTCCTCCTGCACCGATTCTTGCGATGTTCGGGGCACTCCTTACCAAGGTGGGGGTATATTCCATCTTAAGGACGTATACATTATTCTTCTATCATGACCCCGGCTATACCCACCAAATTTTAGGGGTGCTGGCGGTATTGACCATCATTGCTGGCATCATCGGTGCCATTGCATTTTGGGATGTTAAAAAAATCATCATCTACAACATTATCATTGCGGTCGGGGTGATTACATTCGGTATTTCGGTCATGACGAAGGAATCGTTGACCGGGTCGGTTTTCTACTTGATACATGACATGATTATGAAGGCTGCATTATTCTTGCTTGTCGGCATTATCACCACTATCGCGGGAACAAGCAATTTAAGAAAAATCAGCGGGTTGATCAAATTCTACCCTGCTTTGGGCTGGATTTTCTTCATTGCTTCCTTATCGCTTGCCGGCATCCCCCCATTAAGCGGGTTCGTAGGAAAGCTGCTGATTGTCAAGGGCGGATTCGAAGAGCACCAATATGTAGGTGCTGCAGTCGTTCTGATGTCCAGCCTTTTCGTATTATATTCCGTCATCAAAATTTTCCTCAACGGTTTTTGGGGAAAACCATTGGATGAACTGAAAGACAGCCGGGCACCAATCAAAATGATGATCGCTCCTGCTGCTTTTCTCTTGGCCATTGCCATCTTCTATGGACTCGGCTCGGAATATGTATACAGTTATATCAGCCAAGCATCAGACGTTTTGACAAATCCGGCAATTTATATCGATGCGGTATTAAAGGAGTAATGTTCTATGGCATTTCAGATACTACTAAACTTTTTCCTTGCCTTCTTATGGATGTTTCTGCAAAATTCATTTAACAGTACCGGCTTTTTTGTCGGATACCTTTTGGGTCTATTGATCATCTGCGGACTGAGGAGATTCTTTCAATCGCGCTTTTATTTATTGCGGGTCGGCGCTGTCGTCAATCTATTATTCATCTTTTTAAAAGAACTAGTCATGGCCAATTGGGCGGTATTCAAGGTGATCTTAAAGCCGAAACTTGATATGCAGCCTGGAATATTCGCGATGCCGACCACTTTGGAATCGAAATGGGAAGTAACCGTACTTGCCAATTTAATCACCCTGACACCTGGGACGTTTGTGGTAGATGTTTCTGCCGATAATAAAATTCTGTACATCCATGCGATGGATGTACCGGATGTTGAAGATGCCATCACGGATATTCGCGAATCATTCGAGAAAGCCATCATGGAGGTGAGCAGGTAATGCTGGACTTAGTATTAAAAATTTCATTGATTGCCGTCACACTTTCCATGCTTGCCCTCCTGTATCGTGTGATTAAAGGGCCATCCACGCCGGACAGAGTAATCGCCCTTGATGCAATCGGCATTAATTTAGTCGCTGTCATCGCGTTGATTTCAATGATATTGAAAACGAGCGCATTTCTTGAAGTAATCCTTCTTGTAGGAATATTGGCGTTCATCGGAACGGTTGCATTTGCCAAATTCCTTGAGAAAGGGGAGATCATCGAACGTGACCGAAATCATTAAAGTATTCGTAGGAATTTTTGTCGGATTGGGAGCTTTTTTATGTATGGTCACAGCATTGGGGATCATTCGTCTGCCCGATGTTTATACCCGGAATCATGCTGCTTCCAAAGGATCGACGCTTGGAATCATGTTTATTTTGATAGGCGCCTTTTTGTTCTTCTATGTCAAAGAGGGCCACTATAATTCCCGCCTCTTGCTTGGGATCGTCTTTATCTTCATTACATCACCCGTCGCTGGACACCTTATCAGCAGGGCCGCTTACCATACCGGCGTTCCTTTATGGAAAAAGAGCGTCCTTGATGAACTGAAGGACAAAGAAAAGCATGAAAAACACGGACTTGATCGATCTAATGGCGAAGGAAAATGAAAAAAGGCTGTTTCATACGTGTATACCGCGCATGAAACAGCCTTTTTTTTACACGTAAAGACTATTTTCTATGGAACCATCCTCTTTATGAATGACAAGCGCCCCTTCCTGCTGCTTGACATGTTGTTTTGCCTTTTCCAGAATGGATGATTTAGTTTCTTCGACCATGATGGCACGGTCTCCATTAGCTTTTTTCAACTGCCAGCCTTTATCGTGGGGAAGCAGATGATATTCTTCCTTATTACCTTGATCATCTTCTTTTACTGAACGTGCACGGTCAATGGCAATGGAAATTGCCCTTCCTTCCTCATAACCCTCGTCAAGCAGAGCATTGGCAATTTCAATGGCTTTTGATTTTGTTGCCTCGGGAAGATTTTTCATGGAATCCGGATAATCCTGCATAGACCAACTCATTAAAGTCCTTCACTCCTTTTAACGTAGTTGTCTATCTTTTTCCCAGAAATTATCCAATTAAACTCACATATCTATCTTTTGTTAGGAACGACAGCCATTGTGCATCGGGACGTACATATCAGCTTTTCCTCTTCATCGACGATCTTAATCTCCCAAACCATTGTACTTTTTCCTTGATGGACGACTTCAGCAATTGCTGTGACAAGACCATCTTTTTTGGCGCGGATATGATTCGCATTTATTTCCAGACCGAAGCAAATTTCCTTTTCCAAATCGATGAGTTCCGCTGCCCCTACGCTCGCAACCGTTTCCGCCAACGCCACTGATGCCCCGCCGTGCAGGTAGCCAAACGGCTGTTTTGTCCTTTCATCCACCGGCATCGTCGCAATCACTTTTCCTTTTCCGACTTCCACAAATTTCATTCCCAAATTATCTATTAAAGTATTCTCGTATCTCATTTCATCTGCCTCCAGTGTATATATTGTGTTCATAAAATAATTCAAGAATGCTCCCTGAGAATCCTCCCCTGTATTGCAAATTTCCTTATTTTGAAACCCAAATCCATATGACTGCGTCTACATAGTAAAGGGGGATGCATCATTGAAAAAATTCTTATCGACGATAGCCTTAATGGTTTTTTGTTTTATTTTTTCCATCCATTCGATACATGCCGCACCCGATCCGAGCGGATTGGAAAAATCAAAATCAAAAGCGGAGATTCATATTATAGGGACGATTCAATCCGACCGGCTCATTGAAGACCATTCTTCCAGGCAGCTTCAGGATAGGGAAATGAATATCCGGATCGACAGAATAAAAAAGTTGCCGACTAATCTATATTGGAAGATTAACGATGTCGTACCAATTCCATACAGCTATATCGCATCTTGGGGAGATTATTCTGGAGGTAGGAGTCTACAGGTCAGGAAAGGGGATCTCATCGAAGTGTGGGGAAACCTTAATAATGGACGGGTGGATTTGGTCGCAGAGGGCTATGGGGCCGAAATCATCCAGCCTGCCGGGGATCGGATCGAACACATTAAAGAACCATTGTCCCATCGTTTACATAGATGGTCAATAAATGATTCGTCCTTAACCGTCATGGCCCTATTAGGATTGTTTATCGTATTTTTGGCAGCATTGGGCCTATCCTCGCAAAAACGGACAGGTAGATCGTCATAGCAGCTGTAAAAGCTTCATATGGTAGAAAGGGAACATGCAATGATCCGATTAGAAAGGGGATAAAAGTTGATGAGGAGAAATTATCGTTATTTTTCTCCAAACTATCCATATCGGAGGCCCCCTCCCCCTTATACACCATATATGTACCAAAGTTTCCACAGGGACTTCCCCCAGGCTGATCCAAAACTGTTCATGAGCTCTGCTGTAAGAATGAAGGGCTTGCTAAAGGACGCACAGCTCTTGATGGATAAAATCAGCCAATCATCATCATATTCCAAAAAACTGATGGATTTCGCCCAGGAATCAAAAATGGTTGAAGTCGAGAAAACAATCAATTCTATTGGGATGAAAAACAAACCGGTCGTTAAGGTGAATCCGGATGGACTGAATCTTTTGTTTGTCAATCAGGATAGCAGCCAGTTGGATTGCTGCAAACTTCAAATTGCCCTCAGATGGAACTAAAAGGCTCTCCAAAAGAAGATTTTGGAGAGCCGAATATTTTTTAATAGTAAGGATAGTATGGGTATGGTCCATAAGGGTAACCATATCCGTAGCCGCCGTAACCGCCGTAGCCCAATCCTGGAGCCAACAGGGCGCTTCCTAATAGGCCGCCTGCAACACCGCCTAAAAACGGCAAGCCGAAGCCGCCACCAAAAAACGGACGTCCCCCGAAGCCTCCATAGAATGGTCTTCTTCCGAATCCGCCATAAACAGGGCGCCTCAAATTATTCATCGGGAAATTCCTCCTCCTCTATTTCTGTCAAAACCTCTCCCTATGTTTTATGCAAAAGTATCACAATTGGGGTGGGCTCAACAGGGTGACAGGCACCATCCAGAAAAAGGGAATTAATGATTCAGTTCGTTGAATTGATTAATCCCATGATAGACGTTCTTCTTTCCAAGGGTCGCCGTAATTATGGTAGCCGTTTTTCTCCCAGAATCCAGGTTGGTCTGTTTTGGAGAATTCGATTCCCCTCAGCCATTTGGCGCTTTTCCAGAAATATAAGTGGGGAATGACGGCACGCAGCGGATAGCCATGTTCCGGCGAGAGCCTTTTTCCGCCAAGGGAATGTGCAAGAAGGCTTGTGTCTTGAAGAAAATCTTTTAGAGGAAGATTGGTGGTCCACCCTTCTTCAGCATGCAGGATGACAAACTTGGCCGCATCCTTTATCCCCGCTTCTTCTGCAATCGATATTGCAGCCACGCCCTCCCAGCTGTTATCGAGCTTGGACCAACCCGTTACGCAATGGATATCATTCTCGTAAAGGAATTGCGGCAATCTCAAAATATCTTTAAACGAGTATGTTTTTTCTTCCTCCACCTCGCCAAACACTTTTAAATCCCAATCTGTGAGGCTATCCCCATAATTGGGGACCGAACCGTAATGAAGCACTGGGAATGACGCAGTGACATTCTGATTGGGCGGGACCCTGCCATCGTCTCTTTTCTTTTTCACTTTGCCAAAATACATCCGCTTCCCTCCTGATCCAATATTTTCATCCATATTAACATGATTCCCTCAATTTCATAAAAAAAAAGCTGCCAAAAGCAGCTTTCAAATTAATGATATTCATATCGATATACTTATAAAATGATGGCAGCGATCCATCCGAACAAAATCAACGGGATATTGTAATGCAGGAATGTTGGTACACATGTATCCCAAATATGGTTATGCTGTCCATCCGCGTTAAGACCCGAAGTCGGGCCGAGCGTACTGTCCGACGCAGGTGATCCTGCATCCCCGAGTGCCCCCGCTGTTCCAACGAGTGCAATGGTCGCCATCGGGCTGAAACCAAGCTGGATGCAGAGCGGGACAAAGATGGTAGCAATGATCGGGATCGTCGAGAATGAAGACCCGATCCCCATTGTGACAATGAGACCGACGACCAGCATGAGCAAGGCGCCAAGTGACTTGTTATTTCCAATCAAGCCAGCCGCTTGATCGACAAGGCTTTGGACATCCCCCGTCGCTTTAAGGACCTCTGCAAATCCGGAAGCTGCAATCATGACAAATCCGATGAAAGCCATCATTTTCATACCTTCTGTCATAAGTGAATCTGCCTCGCTCCATTTGACGGAACCGCTGATATACAAAACAAATAATCCGGCAATCGCTCCAAAGATCATCGATTCAAATTGAAGCTGGACAATAAGTCCGATAATAATGGACAAAATCGAAAAACTGACCCCTTTTTTGGAAAAGCCCCCTGTTTCAATGGCAAGCTCTTCATCTTGACTCGCATAATGCCTCGGTTTTCGATAAGAAATAAAGATGGCAAATACAAGACCGGCCACTAGCCCCAGTGTCGGTAAAAGCATTGCAGTCGGGATTTGATCCATTTCCACTGCTAGTCCGCTGCTCTTCATGTTCGTCGCCAAAATTTCATGGAATATTTGACCGAACCCTACCGGAAGCAGGATATATGGAGCTGTCAAACCGAACGTTAGGACAGACGCGATCAATCTGCGGTCAATTTTCAATTGGTTCATGACTTTTAATAATGGTGGAACCAATAATGGAATGAATGCTATATGAATGGGAATCAAGTTTTGTGAAAAGCAAGCCATTAATAAAATAAAAAAGACTATGAGTGCTTTGGATAAGATTTTTTTATTAGATTCCTCATTTGAACCAACCATTTTCAATACTAGCTCAACTAAAAGATTCGGGAGTCCCGTCTGCGAAATCGCAACGGCAAATCCCCCTAATAAGGCATAGCTCAAGGCAACCTCCGCTCCGCCTCCGACACCACTTGTAAAGGCATCGATTGTTTTATCTATGCTCATACCGCCAGTCAAGCCTCCAATTAAAGCCCCAGTAATCAATGAAAATACCACATTCACTCTGAATAGGCTCAAAACCAGCATGACAAGCACTGCGATGACAACTGCATTCATGATGTAACTCCTTTCCATGACCATAATTTACTTTAGTTTGGTAAATCGGTAGAGAATTAAAAACAACAGTAAATAAATTATCATACCTACTCTTTCCGTGTCAAGCATGTGTATTGGGGAACATGATTAAGCTGGAAATGGCAGAGTTATCAATCAATCATAGTTTTAATCTTTTCTTTACCTGTCCTCTGTGCGGCCACGAACGACGCACTCCTGTTCCCCTGTTCCCCTTCCGCACCTCGTTTCGTGCTCGAACGACATATCCTCCTTCCTGCCCAGATACGCGTCAACCCACCTCAAACCAAAAAAACGGGTTTCCATAAAGGAAACCCGTAGAATACCCTATTATTATTTTGTCGCTTCAAATCGTTCTACCAAGAGCGCCAGTGTCCTTGCCATTACGCCAGTACCACCTTCAGGTCCGAGGTCGTAAGCGGATGTCGTTGTTGCGGTGCCGGCAATGTCCAGATGCACCCACGGAGTTCCTTCAGCGAATTCACCAATGAATGCTCCACCCATGATGGCATGGCCTTCCCTGCCAGGTGAATTATTCAAATCTGCGATTTTGCTTCCGCGGACACGTTTTTTGTCATTTTCAGTATAAGGCAGCCTCCAAATGAATTCTCCAGCCTCATTGGACGCTTCCAGTACCTGCTCAAAGAATGATTCATCATTCGTCAGAGCACCCGTTTTATCCAAACCTAAAGCCACAATGACTCCCCCGGTCAAGGTTGCGACATCAACAAGATAATCTGCTCCATGATGCTTAGCATATGTCATGGCATCTGCGAGAGCCAAACGTCCCTCAGCATCCGTATTCAGTACTTCGATCGTCTTTCCGCTCATGGACGTAATCACGTCATCAGGCTTGAATGCAGATCCGCTGATCATGTTATCGGTGGATGGGATGACAGCGACGACATTCTGCTCCGGCTTCAGTTCACCAATGATCTCCATGGCGCCTAATACGGCAGCAGCACCCCCCATATCCGATTTCATTCCAACGATCCCGTCTTTTGGCTTGATGGAATATCCACCAGTATCAAAGGTGATCCCTTTACCGACGAGGCCAATGACATCCTTCCATTCTTCTTTGCCCTGATATTTCAAAACAATCATTTTAGGCGGTTCGGCCGATCCCTGGTTGACGGCCAACAATGCGCCCATCCCCAACTTCTCCATTTCCTCTTTATCCAGGATATCAGTTTCAAACCCATATTTTCCTGCCAGTTCCATCGCGTAATTCGCCATATCTGTCGCCGTTAATAGGTTGCCTGGTGTGTTGACAAGTGTCCGGGCTGAATTTGTCCCTTTTCCGTGCGCTTGTCCAACCGTCAAGGCAGCATCGATTTCGTTGGCATCACTTTCCGTAAATACATCAATTGCTTCAATTTCCGTTTCGGGCATATTTGGTTTCTTTTTATAGCCTTCAAACTGATATGTAGACAATACAACGGCCTCTGCCAAAGCATGCGCGGCATCAGCGGCCTCAATTCCACTACCTGTGAAAGAATCCAATGCAACGGCTATATGTGAATGATTGTCTGTTTTCAGACGTTTAAACGCGCTTCCGAAAAGCTCTTTCAAAGATTCAAATGTCAAATCTTTTTCCTTTCCAAGGCCCGCCAATACTATTCTCTTGGCTTTATGCTTCCCAAAGGTATGTATTTTCGCAAATGATTTCATTTTAGCTGATACATCGCCGGATTTGACGAGTCCGGTCAATTCCCCACCGAATGCTTCATCCAATACTGACAAGTCACCTTCAAATTTTTCTGGTTTGTCTTTTAATCCCACTAATAATACTTCTACTTCCTGGTCAAACGGATGTACTTGCATTGTTTTAAACATCCTGCCTTCACCTCCTTCTATATTATAAAAGAAATAAAGAAATATTTCGAACCTCTAAATGTTTTCATTTTTCGGACATATGACTCATTATGATATAATATACTCATTCGTCGATTTTCGGCGTTAATGCAATTAATTCAAATTCAACTGGGTATAGAATAGTATGACTTGAAATAACCTTAATTTATCTACCCGTATAAAATATGTTAAAAACATCGAAAGGAAGTCATGAAACTACATGGAATTACTTTCAAATTTCCCATTATGGGCATCACTTTTGGCGATTTTCTTCGCCCAGTTTGTTAAGGTCCCCATACAATTTATTGCGTCGAGGCGGGTCGATTGGTCATTATTGACCTCCACCGGCGGCATGCCCAGCTCTCATTCGGCTGCTGTAACCGCGCTGGCAACAGGCGTAGCGCTTGAATCCGGTCTTGATTCACCAGTATTCGCTGTAGCCACCGTTTTTGCAATCATTGTCATGTTCGATGCGACTGGTGTCAGAAGGCAGGCTGGCGAGCAGGCGATTGTTCTGAATCGCCTGGCAGCAGATTTTCAGAAGCTGGTGGATGAGGCGAAGCTTTGGCAAAAGAAGCCGGCTGACCAGCGTCAGCAAGAGCTTAAGGAGCTTCTGGGGCATAAGCCGATAGAAGTATTTTTCGGTGGCCTGACAGGCATCATCTTGACTTTGCTCGTACACTATTTTTTCATAAGGTGAGATTTCATGCGTTTAATATCGATATGTCCAAGCAATACAGAAATTATAGCTTACTTGGGATTAACCTCATCCTTGGTCGGTATAGATGATTTTTCTGACTGGCCCCTTTCAATTCAGCACCTTCCAAAGCTTGGCCCCGATCTATCGATTCGAATGGATGACCTTGAGAAGCTTCAACCCGACCTTGTTCTTGCCTCTCTCAGCGTTCCAGGAATGGAAAAGAATATCGAGGAATTGAAAAAGAGGGGAATTCCCCATATTGTGCTGAACCCTCAGTCCCTGGAAGATATCCTCAATGACATCCGTCTTGTCGGACAGCTGTGCAATGTGGAAAACAAGGCACTAGAGGTCGTGGACGATTTTAAAAGGACGATCGAAGAATGCAAGAATGCATGCCGCTCAGTCCATTACAAACCGACATTGTATTGGGAATGGTGGCCGAAACCGGTCTTTACGCCAGGCAGGATCAATTGGCTGACAGAAGTAAGTAAATTGGCAGGAGGTTTGAACCTCTTCAGTGATGTTGAACTTGCCAGTATCCAAACAGATTGGGATGATGTATTCCAACGGAATCCAGATCATATTTGTCTCGCATGGGTTGGCGTTGCTCAGAACAAAGTCAATACTGCTTTGGTTAGACGGCGCCCGAATTGGGATCGATTAGAAGCCGTGAAAAAAAAACATATTCATGTACTTGAAGAAGCCTTGTATTGCCGCCCCTCACCACGACTGTTGGAAGGGATCGTCAATCTTGGTAAAATCCTGCACCCTGACATCTACATGGACATAAAACTTCCACCAAGCCTGCAATCATGAAAAAGGCCGCTCCACGACGGAACGGCCTTTTTCATATATCAAAGTTATTCATTCTTTGCGTCTATATATTGCTGGCGAAATACTTGCATGGACTTGGCTTCATTCAGATCTATTAATTCCTTTTCGGTGATCTTTCCATCACCGACTTGGACAATGTAGACATCCAAGTCCTTTTTACCCCAATTTTTATAAACATCATCAACCGTTTTATAGTAGAGGTCCAGCTTGTTTCCTTTTATTGCAGATCCAGTGTCGGCGACAACTCCATATCCATACCCAGGAATGAAAAGAATCGTTCCGATTGGAAAAACATCCAAATCAGCTGCGACTGTTGAATATAAATCCCTTTTCACTTTTATCCCGGAGTAGGTAATGCCATAGCTTGGATTATCGGGATTTTTCCCTGTTGATTCGTAGCCTGCTGTATATCCTGTTGCCGTCACCTTTTTCTTCGGGAATTTGGACCAATCTAGATCCTCTAATTTTGCCGCTTTCCCCTTTACTTCTGTGCTGGAAGATATCAAAGTGCTCCCTGCAGCAAAACGGTTCAGCATTTTATAAGCAAGTCCCATTTTTTTATAGCTATTACTTAGATAAGTACTGAAAACATTATTGGAAACATGCGAATAATCGTCTGCCACCCATTCTTTAAGTGTTTCTGCCTTCACCCCGGAAACGGATTGAAATGTAGAAAAAAGCGCTGCTATAAATAAAACTGACATGATTATGCGCGTCGTCCATCTCTTTAATCTAATCATATAATTTTTCACTCCTCCCAAAACTATTCCTTTCCCATTCTGAAAAGAATTATTCATAAAAGGAGGAAAAACTATATTTTACTAGTAAAATGAAAACTTCCTAAAACCATAATATACCAATTGTATCCGTTGCCAGACCAATAAAAAAACACCGAAAACCGGTGTGTTTTTGACTTTATATGTAAGTGAGTTTAAAACATGCGATAACCTTTTTGCCGTAAAATCCTCATTGTAATCCCTGCAAAAATGGCACCTGCCAGGCCGCTTGACAATATGAGGATGTCTGCCGGAGCAAGTGAAGTGATCTTCGTACCCAGCTGTGAGAAAGAATCTCCGCTATTACGAAAATATTGGATGAATGGTACATCATCAATAATTAATATGGCAACAATCGGATATGCGATTGCCATGATCCAAGTCATTCTAAGCAACATATTCAACAAGAAACCGATTCCATAAAATAAGACAAAAAATAAGAGCATTGAAATGAGCAAAATTGCTATATTCATGACAACAACGTACACCTCCTAAACACTAAGGTTAAGTGTACTCAATGTTCCATATTCAGTCAACATCCAACCAATGACGAATTTTCGAAAATTGTGTTTTTTATGGCTCTTTTCGAAAAGCATGTTGCTCAGGGGGAATATGGTTGATTTCCGCAGGGCTGCCGGAGCCTCGTACCTTCCGCTCCGTTAGATGAATTATCCTTAAAAAATACTGTGACAAAATCACCCTTTGAGAAAACAGCCATTTTCTAAATAAAAATAGCCATGATCCTTCCTCATTAAGCGGGAAAGATCACAGCCATTAAGTGCATTTATATTAGTACGAATTTTTCTTGCCTGTTCCTGAACAGCAAGGACAGGTTTCGGATCCGCCGAGAATCAGTTGAAAATAGCCTTTACCTGAACAATATTCACACTTTTTGTTTTTTGCTTCAACCATCTTCGCTCTCATCGAAGCTCATCTCCCTTAAGTTTTGTCTTAATTTTCTGATAATATAACATCGATCCGATTTTTTTAAAAGAGCTATTTTCGGGGAGATTCGCTCATGTAAACGGATACATAACTTGTTCTTTTATTTTAACTGCTTTTTTCTCAAAATTTCAGAATTTTATAAAAATAGTTTATATGCCGTATATCCAAACTGATTTCCTGGATTGATCCCCTCAATCATTTCAATCGAGCTTCCTCTATCATCCTGTATAAGCTTATGGATGATGACAGAAGCATCCGGATTGGCAAGCAGCTCCTGGGGCTGCATCCATCGCACTTCAAATAACTCTTTTTCTTGGACAGAAACCTCATCACTGCCTTCACTCGGAGCTAATGAAAATAGCAGCATATTATCACTGATTTCATGATTGATGACCCCTGTCCGGAGGCCGATCAAGCCCTTTACCCTGGCTCTCACTCCCGTCTCCTCAAAAACCTCACGGAGCACTGCTTCATCAGCAGTTTCATTTTCATCTACAAATCCGGCCGGCAGCGACCATTTCCCTTTCAAACCCCCATATCTTTTCTTAACCACGAGCCATCGTCCCTTCTCATCAATGACCAGCCCCGAAACCGCCAGCCAAACCTTTCCCCTTTTCGAATTCGTCAAATCCAAGCCCTCCCCTGTGGTGCCTGTCACTAAAGTGCATGGCCAATAAATAGCAAAGGCAGAACACATCTGTGTTCTGCCTTTATTTTGAGTTTATTTTTTTCGGTTTAGAAAAATTTGAATTTACCTTTTTTCAGAACGGTTGATACGCCGCCAATCATGAATAGAGCTCGGTTGTCGATGACTTTTTTCATGAATGAAGCTTTTGTACCCATTAGCTTTTTGCCGTAGACAACACCGATTGCATCGTCTTCACCAAGTGAGCATACAGTTCCTTTAATGTCTGGAGTGAATGTTTCCAGCTCTTCCTTGCCATGTACCAACGCGGATAAGTTGCGTGCGACGACTTCACCTTGCTGCATGGCAATTTGTGCAGTCGGCGGATAAGGACGGTTGATCTCTTCATTGATGATCAAAGAAGAATCACCGATGACGAAAATGTTGTCATGTCCTGGAGCACGAAGGTCAGGCTGAACTTTGACGCGGGCACGCATGTTTTCGATGCCGGCTTTTTCGATTACGTGGCTTCCTCTTACACCTGCAGCCCATACAACTGTTCCAGCTTTGATTTCCTCTGGCTCATCTTCGCCTTTGGCAACCATGATACCTTCAGGAGTTGCTTCTTTAATAGCCGTTCCGATGCGGAATTCCACACCTTTTTTCTCAAGCTTAGCCACTGCATATTTAACAAGCTCTTCATCAAATCCTGGAAGAACCATTGGTGCTGCTTCCACACAAATGATGCGGACTTTTTGGAAATCGACATCATAATCACGGCAAAGCTCAGGAACACGGTTCGTTAATTCTCCCAAGAATTCGATTCCTGTGAAGCCTGCTCCTCCAACGACGATCGTCAATCTTTCGTCCTTTTTCTCTTCTTCCGTGTTGTAAGTAGCAAATTGATATTCGATGTGCTCACGGATTTGACGGGCATTGTTCACGTTTGTAATTGTGAAGGCATGATCCTTTAATCCCTTGATGCCGAATGTTTCAGATTCGCCACCAAGCGCGAATACTAAATAATCGTATTCCACTTCACCTGTATTAAGGACGACTTTTTTATCTTCCGTATTGATATCTTCAACAGTCGCTTCAATGAATTCCACTTTATTGCGGTCGATGACATTGCTGACGTCATAGCGAACACGATCGTGATGCAAAGTTCCAGCTGAAGCTTCATGAAGCCAAGTTGTTTCATAATGGTAATCATTTTTGTTCACCAATACGATTTCCGCTTCATTGACACCTACAAGTTTTTGAAGGCGGGTAACCACCATTAATCCACCGTACCCTGCGCCTAGAACAACAATTTTAGACTTTCTCAAAAGAATCACTTCCACCTTTTTGTATTTTGATTTGTGCTTGAGATACTATTAGCATCCGCTGCAATATTCAATTTTATTTGTGCCAATTTCCATTCGCAAAGTATGTGATATACTTCACGAATAACATCAAAAAAATGTACGAAAAATGTCATAAAATATTTATAAAATGCCTCCATTACATATTATTCTTTTTACTTTTCTTTTTCAAGATATATATAGGAATAAATAAAACTTAAGAATATTATGAAAATGAAACCGGATACAATCCGACTTTAATACTGATTTTTCTAAAAATTAAACAAATTCATTGTGAAGGCAAAAACTTAATATGATATTATTAAAGAAGAAATTTTGGCTCGATTAGCATTGGAGGGAGCACATTGAAAGAAGATCAAAAAGTCTATGATATCACCATTATTGGCGGAGGTCCTACCGGTTTGTTCACTGCATTTTATGGAGGGATGAGACAGGCGACGGTAAAGATCATCGAAAGCCTGCCCACGCTCGGCGGACAGCTTTCAGCGTTGTATCCCGAAAAGTACATATATGATGTTGCCGGTTTTCCGAAAGTGCGTGCCCAGGAGCTGGTAAATAATCTAAAAGCGCAGCTCAAGAAATTCGAACCGACATCTTGCCTCGAACAAGCGGTTGAAAAGCTTGAAAAGCAAGCTGATGGAATCTTCAAGCTGACAACCGACAAAGAAATCCATTATTCAAAAACAGTCATTATCACAGCGGGAAATGGAGCATTCCAGCCACGCAGGCTTGAGCTTGAAAATGCATCCGCTTATGATGGGAAAAACCTTCACTACTTTGTGGATGACTTGAATTCATTTGCCGGCCAAAAAGTGGTCATATGCGGCGGCGGGGATTCCGCTGTCGATTGGGCATTGATGCTCGAATCCATTGCGGAAAAAGTGACAATCGTCCATAGACGTGATAAATTCCGGGCACATGAACACAGTGTTGAAAATTTAAGGAATTCCAAAGTTGAAATCAAAACCCCTTTTGTCCCGACAGAATTGATCGGGGATGAAAACGGGGTGAAACAGCTCGTTCTCGAAGAAGTCCGCGGAGATGAAAAATCCGTCCTTGATTTAGACTCACTTATTGTCAATTTTGGATTCATTTCCTCCTTGGGTCCGATCAAGGATTGGGGATTGGATATCGAGAAAAACTCCATCGTCGTCAACTCGAAAATGGAAACAAACATCCCCGGCATCTACGCAGCCGGCGACATTTGTACGTACGAAGGAAAAGTAAAGCTCATCGCCTGTGGTTTCGGTGAAGCCCCTACAGCCGTAAACAACGCGAAATCCTACATGGATCCGAAAGCAAGGCTGCAGCCGATGCACAGCACCTCTATGTTTGATTAAATATGACACATAAAGAAGAAGACGCTTCCTCAATTGAGGAAGCGTCTTTTCATCTGATGGTTAAAGGCTGAAAAACAGGAATTCATCCATTCTTTCATTTAGTTTAATTATTTCCCTCAAGGGTAGACAAAATAAAAGAGACAAATTGAAAAAAAGGGTGATTATGAACAATGAATGTACTTGTCATCGGTGCAAACGGGACTACAGGAAGGCATGTCGTCAAACTGCTTGCTGAAAGCAACCAGCATCTTGTTAAGGCAATGATCCGCAAGACAGAGCAGACGGAGGATATGGAGAAATTGGGTGCGAAACCTATCATTGCCGATTTGGAACAGGATTTCAGTTATGCAGTTGAAGATGTCAACGCCATCATTTTTGCAGCGGGATCTGGTTCAAAAACAGGTCCAGACAAAACGACGGCAATTGATGAAGAAGGTGCGAAGAAAGCCGTCGATATCGCCTGCAGAAAAGGGATCCAACGTTTCATCATGCTCAGCTCAATGGGCGCCGATAATCCTGATGCAGGCCCTGAAGGCTTGCAGCATTATTTGAAAGCTAAGCAAAGTGCAGACAAACATTTACAGGAGAGCAGCTTGAACTACACCATCGTCCGTCCTGGAAGTTTGACAAATGACAGCGACACAGGAAAAATACAAGCAAAAGAAAAAATTGAAAACAGAAACACCGATATCTCCAGGGAAAATGTTGCAAAAGTACTTGTCGAATCTCTTGTTACGCCAAACGTATACCATAAAACATTTGAAATCTTGAATGGTGATGTAGACATTCATACAGCGTTGGAAGAACTATAGACCAACATATTTTCCTTATTTAAAAGGAGGTTGAAGCAACCAGTCTTCAACCTCCTTCATTTTGCTATTATCAATAGTCATGACTTAAACAGTATCCAGGATTAGGGAACACTGGATCCATGAATGTCGGAGAAGCGCCCAGCCACCCTGGAGACCACCGTTCAGCCTCAAACATCTGACCGAATGGGCTGCCTTGGCCACCTGGCATCATCCCCCCAGGCTGCCCGCCGCCACCGGGCATTTGGCCAAACGATCCAAATGGACTTCCCTGCCCGCCTTGCGGTGCTCCTCCGCCCGGCTGGCCTCCTCCGCCTAAGATCTGACCGAATGGGCTGCCTTGACCACCTGGCATCATCCCTCCAGGCTGCCCGCCGCCTCCTGGCATTTGGCCAAACGATCCAAATGGACTTCCCTGGCCTCCTTGCGGTGCTCCTCCGCCTTGCTGGCCTCCTCCGCCAAACATCTGGCCGAATGGACTGCCCTGCTGCCCTCCCTGCTGAGAGCCGCCGCCTCCCGCCTGGCCACTTTGTCCTCCTCCTTGACCGCCGCCGAATTGTTTAAGGCTCTGCTGGAGCTGCTTCATGTAATCCTGCTGCTGGCTTCCGGAACCTCCCTTTTGCTGTTGCTGGCCACCTTGAGATTGCCCGCCGCCTTGACCTTGAGATGGCTGCGAAGATTTTTGCTTCGAAGGTGATGGCGGTTTATCCAATGCTTTGACTTTTTGAATATCTTTGACATTGGCTTGATTGAGTGTAAGCTCAGGAAAGCTTAAAAACATGACCGTTCCGCTATTTTTGTCCATTTTCACGATGAAAACATCTTTCTCAGCGTTATTTGTAAAGGTGATTTTTGTCCATTTATATCTTTGCTGTTTTATATCATCCGTCGAGTTCAACCGATGGAACGCTGTATATGGATATGGATGCCCATACATATCCTCATTCCCCTTTCCGTAATATGACATTCACCCATATCATATGCTGAAGTGACATTCATTGGTGAAAGCTTTTTCTATAAAACCATCCATACACACATCAAAAAAAGCTAAGGTCAATTGCGACCTTAGCTTTTCTAACAAAAAATTCAGCAGTTTTCCGGCGTTCCGGCGTTCTTCTTCGTACGGAAGCTTGAACCGCATCCGCAGGAAGCGATGGCATTCGGATTATCGATCGTAAATCCGCCCCCCATCAACGATTGTTTATAGTCTACGGTCGTACCGTTCAAGATCGGGGCATCCTCTTTGCTGACGAGCACCTTGATACCATAATAATCGAGCTCAAAATCATCGGGATTTTTTTCATGTGCAAATCCCATTCCGTATGAAAGACCACTGCATCCTCCCCCATTTACGGAGACGCGGATGAACGCATTTTCTTCTTCATTCTCTTTCATCATGTCCTTTATATGAAAAGCTGCTGCTTCAGTAATGATGACAACTTTATCCAATAGAATGCACCTCCCATTCTTTGCTTTATCCCTAGTATATACCCTATGCAAGTAAGTCTCAACAATCCTGTACTTCTAAAAAAAGTGTTACCATCTTTTGTTTCCACTAGTTCTTTTTACCTTCAAATCATGTATAATTACAAATAATATAAGCCTTTGGGCCTTGGGATAAAAGGAGGGGTATTGTGTTGGAAATTACACCTTTTTATAAAAAAACTATAACCTGTCCATTATGTAAAAATGGTTATCAAACAACCAAGATCCGTTCCCGTTTCGTTAAGGTTGAAAATCTTGATAGCGACTTTTGTCCAAACTATCAAGCCCCCGCCTCCATCAATCCTATACTATATAATGTCCATGTCTGTCCTTCATGCGGGTATTCTTCTACAGAAGATTTCAATACTTTTTTTGTCCCTGTCATCAAAGAGGCGTTGATCGAAAAAGTCTCAAACGCCTGGAAACCAAGGGATTACGGCGGTCAGCGCGATATTCCGACTGCCATAACGACATATAAACTCGCCGTTATTTGCGGTTTGCACAGACGGGAAAAGAAAGTTACCATCGCTGGTTTGTATTTAAGGATTGCATGGCTGTACAGACTCCTTGAACAGAAGGACTGCGAAAATAGGTTTATGGGGCTTGCAGCAAAAGAGTATACTCAATCATATTCCGAGGATGATTATAAGGGGACTCAAATGTCAGAGGAGCGAATCCTCTACATGATCGCTGAGCTCTATCGAAGATTGGATCAAAACGAGGAAGCCGTAAGATATTTCTCAAGGGTCATTGAAAAACAGCAGCATTCGATGGATAAAAAGGTCATCGAGCTGGCAAAGGAACAATGGCATGAAATGAAAGAAAAATATAGACACTCCAAATCCGGTTGAACAAAAAGCGGCCATTCTCAAAAAGAGATAGCCGCTTTATTTTATCAGGCTGGCAAAGTTTCTTGCAGGAAAAATAAACTTTGCTGCTTGCTTCGATCAGAACATCGGGTTCTCCTCAAGAAATTGATAAATCTCATCCACCAATGCCTTTGGGGTTTCTGCACTTACGACTTCTCCATTGACCAAAGCATAGAAAGAAGCTGCACATTTGCCGCAATAGCCTAAACAACCATATTCAATAATATCCAAGTTTGGATCACGTTCCAATATTTCAAGCGCTTCCTGCGCTCCACTTGCAAGATTGCTAATACAAAATTCTATTATAGGCTTCATTCCATTTCACCTCACTACTACTTGATAATCCTACAACTTTTCATTTCTAACGTCAATTATTGACGTTCCCATCATTTGTATGTCAGATAATCGAGAATTTTGCCTAATTCTGTTGTGAATTCCGATGGATTTCGATATACTTTTTATGAAATTACTATAGGGGAATAAAATTTTCCTACGAATTAATCATCACATTGAAAATGCTTTCTTCATCAAATTATTTCATGTGGATAAGCTGTCGTTTTAAAAAAACATCTATGTATGCGAAATCAACCATAGCAAAAGAGGGGAAATTCAATGAAAAAATTAGTCCTGCTGGGCGGCGGTTATGGGAACATGCGAGTTTTACTAAGATTGTTGCCGAATCAGCTTCCAGAAGATGTTTCAATCACCTTGATCGATAAAGTTCCTTATCACTGTTTAAAAACCGAATATTACGCATTGGCCGCAGGTACAATTTCAGATCATCATGTAAGGGTGGCATTTCCAGAGCACCCTAGATTATCAATCAAATATGGTGAGGTCACAAGTGTGAATACGGAGGAAAAGAAAGTCTTTTTAAAAGACGATGATGCCATCTCGTACGATGACCTCATTATCGGATTAGGCTGTGAGGACAAATATCATAACGTGCCAGGAGCTGATGAGTTTACTTACAGCATTCAATCCATCGAAAAGTCCCGGGCTACATACCAAATGCTGAACAATCTCCCTGCCCAATCGGTTGTGGGTATTGTGGGAGCCGGCTTGAGCGGTGTGGAATTAGCAAGCGAATTGCGTGAAAGCCGCCCTGATCTAAACATCAAATTATTTGATAGAGGGAAAGTCATACTATCTGCATTCCCGGAACGACTCAGCAATTATGTACAAGGGTGGTTTGAAAAACACGGCGTAGAAATCGTCAACAATGCAAACATTACAAAGGTTGAACCGAATATCGTCTACAATCATGATGAACCGATTGAGTGCGACGCGATCGTGTGGACAGCGGGAATACAGCCTGTTGAACTTGTAAGGGAAATGGATGTCGAAAAAGATCCATCCGGCAGGGTCGTTCTTTCCAAATACCATAACATTCCAACTGATGAGCATGTGTATGTTGTCGGCGATTGTGCAAGCCTGCCGCATGCGCCAAGTGCACAGCTGGCAGAAGGACAGGCCGAACAAATCGTCCAAGTCTTGACAAAACGCTGGAATAACGAATCACTTCCGGAAGAATTGCCTCGCATTAAAGTTAAAGGTGTGCTTGGGTCCCTTGGCAAAAAACAAGGGTTCGGGCTTTTGAATGAAAGAGCTGTTACCGGAAGGGTCGCCCGACTTTTGAAATCAGGCATATTATGGATGTATAAATACCACAACGGTTGATATAAAAAAAGTGATTTTTCATTGATGAAAAATCACTTTTTTATTTCTTTGCAGGTTTCAGCCTGCTGTATAGCCGTACTTCTCAAACTCTTCATAAACGGCTTTCAGTTTAGGATTTCCTTCACCGACAATGACTCCTTCAACAAGAACAACAGGGAAAAACATGTCCTCATCGACCACTCTCAAGGCAAAATCCTTTAAGCCATCTTCTTCGGGAGGATTATTAATATCTATGTATCTAATCTTGAATGTTTGATTGGGATATCTCCTGGAAATAGCAGCTTGAAGCCATTCATAGGTATCTTTCGATGATGGCAGGTTCACACAGCTCGCACAGATGACCTCTGCCCCATAAATCTGGATTTCAATTTCTTTTCTCATTCCCCATCCCCTCCTATATTCATATTGTACATAAAATGAAAAAAATCTTAAACTGTGAAAAGCTGACAATAGAAATCGTAAGTTCACCGATAGATTTTTTTCTTCTATGTCATTATAATAGGAGTATGGAAAGGAGTCGATATGAAATGACTGAACAAACGATGACAGATCAAGTCCAGGAAGTACTAGATAAATTACGCCCATTCTTGCTTCGCGATGGCGGCGACTGTGAACTTGTCGATGTAGAGGAAGGCGTTGTTAAACTTCGCCTGTTGGGTGCTTGCGGAAGCTGCCCAAGTTCTACTATTACACTCAAAGCAGGCATCGAGCGCGCACTTCTTGAAGAAGTTCCTGGAGTTGTGGAAGTCGAACAAGTATTTTAATAAAAAAATTTTAAGCAGCTGGCTACGGCCAGCTGCTTTTTTATTTGACCTCAGTCACAGGTTCTCTTCCTGACAGTACGGCATCAATATTTTCAGTGCATAGATCCATCATCGAATACCTCGTCTGAATAGATGAGCTGCCAATATGGGGCAAAGCCAAAACATTTTTCAAAGATAATAGCGGATGTTCCGCCCCGATTGGTTCGTTTTCAAACACATCCAACCCTGCTCCAGCAATCTCCCCATTTATCAGCGCATTGTACAATGTCCTCTCATCGACAATGGGTCCTCTGGCCGCATTGATGAAGTAAGAGGTGGCTTTCATTTTTTGAAAAGCCTCTGCACCGAATGCACCTTCCGTTTCTTCCGTCAAAGGGGCCAAACACACTACGAAGTCAGAGTCAGCCAGCAGCCCGTCAAAATCTGTATAAACCGCATTCAGCTCTTGTTCTGCCTGAGTTCTTCTCGATCGATTATGATATAGGATCTTCATATTGAAGCCCTTTGCCCTTCTCGCAACAGCTTCACCAATGCTGCCCATTCCGAAAATCCCGATCGTTTTCCCAAAAATATCTCCCCCTGCAAGCAATAGGGGGGACCAGCTTTTCCAATTGCCTTCCTTAACGAATTGGGCGGCCTCGCCAATCCTTCTTGCCGATGCCATCAGCAGTGCAAATGTCAAATCTGCTGTGGTCTCGGTCAATACATCTGGTGTGTTGCAGACGCGGATACCCGATTTATTCGCAAAAGGAATGTCTATATTGTCATAACCCACCGCAAGATTTGCTATGACTTGAAGCCTGTTGGCGCCTTCTAATAATTCTTCATCCAAACGATCTGACAACATAGACAATACTGCATCGGCACCTTTAATTTTTTCCTGCAGCCACTCCCTCGGCGCCGCCCTTTCCTCAGATTCCCACATATCGATGCAATACTTTTTTTTCAAAGAAGCAAGTGCTTTTTCTGGCAGCTTTCTCGTGATAACAATTTTGTACATAGCGATTTCAATCCTTTAGTTGTCTTTCTTATTATCTTATCACAAGGCTGCTTACGTAAACATTGCTGGAAGTTCTACCTTCTAAGCCAATTAATTTCAGGTATCTTCAACCTTTTCAGCGGAACGTCGGCAATTTTATAAAACTCCCCTAAAAAGCGTTCATACTCACGGGATGTCTTTGTCATCCTGTGTAATTTATCTTCCAACTGCTTTTGCGACTGTTCGGATGAGGCTGTAAAGTAATCCTCTACACATTCGAAGTAATGAATGGGAAAGAGCAGCCGTGCAAAAATCAGACGCCATGAAAATGCTGATATCTCACCTGCTGATTGATATTCTCTAAGGAAGGTCTGGACATCAGGCTGGAAAGTGCGATTTTGTGTCAAGTAACGTTCTCTGATCCATTCGGCAATATCCCTGCCGCCATGATCAAACACCCAATCGAACGGATCCTTGATCCACACTTGCGTTCCCCAAGTGTTTTGATGAAACCGGATATGACAGACTGTTCCAGCATCAATGTCACGGGTTTCCTCATCGATTTCCGTGTCGACCAAATATTGAATGGCGTTTTCAGCCATTCCCAAGTAATACGGAAATGAATCGATGAACACACGATTAAATTCTCGATCAGGACGTTCCTGCAAATACGTGTTCCACACACCTTCCATTTGATCGATCCTTTTTTCCCAAAGCGTTTTCCATTCTCCCATTCTCTTACAATGTTCAATCGTTTTAGAAATATTTCTGCCGCTTTGATGGAATTTCGCCAGTCTTCTTCCCAGCTTAGGAGAATTAGGGGGATTGATGAATAAATTTTTCAATAAAACATAATCAACCTCTTTCTCCGTTATTAAGTACTTTTCGCTGTTGCTCTGCACAAATGTAGAAACATAGCGATCGCCTTCCTGTGCTAAATGCTGGGACATTTCGAATAATTCGACCAACGTCTCCTGCTCAATATTTGTCACAGGGACAAGTGTATACAAATAACCATTGGATAGATACCTCGTTTGATTTCCAAGCAAATATGACTGTTCGGGTCTTACGTCAAAGTGTTTTTCTAAAATTTCGGACATGATTCCCTCTCCTCAATAAAAATGGGCTTATTTAATACTATTTATATGAAAGTGATGGTGGTTCTTGAAGTTATTTATGAATATTTAAAGGAGATAAGGGAAAAAAATTGAATGAATATATATAGTTCTATCGTGATGGACAAATTCATATTGTGAATGTACAAATACTTGTAGAAAAGGTGAAGAAGATGACACATAAAAAGGATATGAGTATTTCAGAACAAACCGCACGCAAATGGCTGCATGAACGCGGCGTCGAAATCAAAGATATAGCAGAATTGGTCATGTTTCTTCAAGAAAAGTACCATGAAAATCTACAAATCGAAGAATGCATTGAAAATATCGAGCGCGTTTTATCAAAAAGAGAAGTGCAAAATGCGATTTTAACGGGCATTCAATTGGATATCCTTGCAGAAAAAGGGATGCTTGAACAACCGCTTCAGGCAATCATCGAGGCCGATGAAGGATTATATGGGGTAGATGAAATACTAGCCTTTTCGATCGTCAATGTATACGGTTCCATCGGGTTTACGAATTATGGCTATGTCGATAAGCTAAAACCAGGAATATTAAAAGATTTGAATGATAAGTCCAGTGGAAAATGCCATACTTTTCTAGACGATATTGTTGGAGCCATCGCTGCAGCTGCTTCAAGCAGACTGGCGCATCGCTCAGATTGAAGCACTAATTGAGAGAGGCCGTCCCGCATAGTGTCGGGACGGCCTCTTTTCCGGCTTGCTCGATTAAATTTTCCAATTGGACAGGCTGCCGATCGTAAAAGTTGGCTGCTTGTCATATCTTTTTAAGTCCTCTTCCGAAGTGACTCCTGTATGAACCAACAATGTATCCAAACCTGCATTCATACCTGCCAAGATATCGGTATGGTAATTATCCCCGACCATCAATGTGTCCTCCTTCGGCACACCCAGTACCTCCAGCGCCTGTTCCATAATGATGGATTCAGGCTTTCCAATAAAGATCGGCTCTGTTTGAGTGGAAACTGTGATGACGCTTGTCAACGAACCGTTTCCAGGCAAAAGCCCCCTTTCCGTTGGAATGGCAATATCACCATTGGTCGAAATGAAGACAGCCCCATTTCGGACACCAAGACAACCAAGTGCCAGCTTTTCGTATGTGATCGACCTGTCGATGCCAACCACTACAAAATCAGGGTTTTCATCGACTAAAGATAATCCCTTCTCTTCCAATGCATTTCGGATGCCTTCTTCTCCGATTACATAAATGGACGCATCATTCTTACGTTCATAAATATAGCTTGCAGTTGCCATGGAAGTTGTGAAAACTTGTTCAGGGGCTGCAGGGATATCAAAATTCTGCAGTTTTTCAGCTACTTGTTCTGGTCGACGCGAAGAATTGTTTGTCACAAATAAGTATGGGATTCCATTATCCTTGAGGCGGTGAACAAAATCACCCGCTTCCTCGATTTTTTCCTTGCCGCGGTACATTGTACCATCCAAATCTATTAAGTATCCTTTATAATTTTTCATCTTATCTTGATCCTTTCCAATTATGTTCGTATTTGAAAATGTCCCCTAACCAAGGGAATCTATCCGCTTCACAAAATAAAAACGCTTTCAACTAAGAAAGCGTCAATTTTTAAAGGCTGAAACTGGACCTAGTTCACTTAATAAATAGGTGCGCACACACCCGCTAAACTGCTCGAGTGCATGAAGATGTTTCTTAAATGCTTCGCTAAGGTCGGAGTGATCAATTTCGATATATTGCTGAACGAGCATTTTGCGATATCCTACAATCACCTTTAAGCTCGTCTGCATCTCATCTGAAACTACTTTTTCATCATTCAAAATATCCACGATATCCTCATAGCTGCCGGGATCCCTCATGATGAATCCATCTATCATGGCGTTTCCGACATCCAAAATACTTTCGATGATGATATGTGAAGTCCTTTCAAATGCAGCCCTTTCAATATCATTTTGACATTCACTCACTTTTTGAAGCAGTTCAAGCTGCTGTTCCATAAACCGCAATGTATTTTCTATATGTTGACGATCGACAAAGTACACAGTCAGCACCCTTCCCTTTTAACAGTTGCTACTCGCTTATTTTAACATAATATCTTCTCGTTTTCCTGCCGCTGTTTTTTTGTTAAGATGAGAACAGAATAAAACGGTATACGGAAAGGGGAAAAGCGACTATGAGCGAGCGCTTTTATTTATATGATGACATCGAAAACACAAAGACAAGGTTCGTGAGTTTTATGGGGGAAAATCAACGCTTTGATTTGGCAATCATCCGTTCTGAAAGATATTACGGAAAACAGCTTGTATTGGATATACAAGGAAATCGTTTTGCGATCATTGGCCCGGATGATTTAGACGAAGAAGGATACTTGGAACATGCTTTTCGATTAAGTGAAGACGAAGCAGAAGAATTGAAGGATTTTCTTACCGAGATCATATAAATCGATGTATGAGTTGGAAAGCGCCTCCGTATAATAAGAGCATCATTTCATCTGGAGGTGTACAGCATGGAAAGAAAGAACGGTGAACGGGATAAAGAAGATATTCCTTATTCCGACTTTTCGAATGTTGAAACGCAAAGAAATTTTTTAGTGCCTGAAACCCTCCCCGAAGGTCCTTATGGATCCCCCCGCGGAAAAGCAGCACCCGTCGAGAATAAATCGACCCCTTGGGAAGAAGGACAGCGCTACTATAGTGCGTTCAATTATGAATTCAAATCGCTTCATCAGGATATACCAAGGAAAGAGCCAGGCTCTCATCCCCCTCATGATGATCCCGAGCGAAATGAAGAGCCGCCTTATACTGAAAATAAGTAGACGTACCTAATAAAAATGGACTGCTTTCAAAAGGCCATGAAGCCAGTTTGAAATTCAGTCCATTTTTTTATTGCTTAACTTTTTTTGCTACAAAATAAGCACAGCCAAAATTACAATACTCATACAAATAATCCTTTAATGTGGCAATTTTGGTATCATAGTTCGCCTTTTGGTTTTGATCATCAAAAAACCCCTTCAACCGCAATTGACCATAGCCCCAATCCCCGACAATATAGTCATATTTCGTTAATATTTCACTATATCGACTGCGAAATGACTCCTCATTGAAGCCGTTTCGATGTTCAGTAATGACTTCATAGCATTGATTATTTATGCAAATCATCGGCTCACCACCTTCAAAATATACTCCTACATTAAATTATAACTGATTACCCATCAATTACTAAGAAAAAAACATAAAACTGTGGTCATTCTAGTAAAAGAGGGGGTGTTAAAATTGAGAAGCAACATCATTGTCACCTCTATATTGGGTGTAGCGCTTCTAAGTGCTTGTTCAAATCACAAAGCGGCAAATGACAATCACTTATTCCATGACAGCGGCAACACCATAAATGTGACAGACAGACAAGATCTTTATAATAAAAACAAAACGAATACAATGAAAAAACGGACTGAAGAATTTGGCTACGTCCGCCACCAAAAAAGTCCCATTGCCGGAGCTAAAATGAATTACAAGGATATTTATGCGGTAGATCGGGAAAAAGTAGCTGACACGATCAGTAAAATGAACGTTGGTTCCCTTCCCCATGTATTCGACTGCTCCACCCTTGTCACAGACCATGAAGTGCTTATGGCTTACAAAACAGACGTAAAAGGGAAAAAAGCCCGCAATGAAGTAGCGGATCAAGTGAAAAGAACTGCTCTTTCCGTCGTACCGGGCTGGTACCATGTATACGTCACCGACGATCCGACATTGATGCGTAATGTAGAAAATATCGCATCCATGGACGCGAATATGGATAATGTCCATAATGTCGTAGCAGATACCGTCAAACTCATGCTCGAACGCTCCCCGCAAGGGCACGTCCTTAGCAAAGGCGGCGTCAACGAGAACAACGAAATGACTGGCGAAACTAACGACATGATCGATAAAGACGAATACAACAACGAACTGAAAAAGAGCAAACTAAAAACACCAACCTCAAAAGACGGCATGATGGAATAGAAAAGCGGAGGCAGCTCTTCCAGAGGCGTAAAGACTGGACTGAAGCACCGCGAGATAAAGGAAACACGGATGGCGCGAGCCAGTCGATGCTGACTTATCGTAAGCGTGCTGAGGGAAGTCTTCTAGCCTCTAGCTGCCGCAGCTGGACAATGAAGGTACGCCGGCTAAATTCGCCACGTCCTTGTGGCAAAGCCGGCACTAGTACTTCCTGTACGTACGTCCAAGCGCAGCCGGCTTGATAAAAAAACTCCCCGAAATCCGGGGAGTTTTTATTAATTCGCTTCCTGTATTTCCTTTTCGCCCATTTCCTGCTTTGCTTTTGCCGCAGCGTTAACCTGCTCATCAGCATGATAGGAAGAACGAACAAGCGGACCAGCCTCACAGTGGCTGAAGCCTTTGGTCAATGCGATTTCCTTCAATTCGGCAAATTCATCCGGGTGGTAATACTTTTTCACTTTAAGATGTTTTTTCGACGGCTGCAAGTACTGACCGATGGCCATGATGTCTACATGGTTTGCACGAAGGTCTTCCATCGTTTCAATGATTTCTTCCTTGGTTTCCCCCAAACCGATCATGATACTTGATTTTGTCGGGATGTCAGGCTGCATTTCCTTTGCACGGCGAAGAAATTCAAGCGTTCGATCGTAAGTAGCCCTGGCACGGACTCTAGGAGTCAGGCTCCTTACTGTTTCGATATTATGATTCAGGATGTCTGGTCGAGCATCCATCAACATTTTTAAGTTCTCATACACACCACCCATGTCAGATGGAAGTACTTCAATGCTCGTGAATGGATTCTTACGGCGGATCGCACGAACTGTCTCAGCAAAAACTGCTGCACCGCCATCTTTCAAATCATCCCTAGCGACAGCGGTTACAACCACATGTTTGAGGTTCATCATTTGCACTGAATCGGCAACGCGTTCCGGCTCTCCCCAATCAAGTTCTGTCGGGAGACCTGTTTTTATTGCACAGAAACGGCAGGCACGAGTACAGACATCCCCCAAAATCATGAATGTCGCCGTACGTCTCACAGCCCAGCACTCGTGGATGTTTGGACACTTGGCTTCTTCACAGACCGTATGCAAGTTGTTTTCCCGCATCATTTTTTTCAAGCCGGTGTAATTTTCATTCGTGTTTAATTTTATTTTTAACCAGTCAGGTTTACGTAAATATTCATCTCTTTTGCTCATGCTTTCATCTCCGTTCGTTCAGTTGTTATCAATCCAGCAATAGAGTGAAGAAGCTCGTCCCCTTCTATGTAAAAAAATATATTTAGGTGAAAGGTCTTCCTACACATGTCACTTTAACATACTAAAAATGTTTAAACAAGCATAGGACATCCCATTACCATTAATTGATATTTATGAAAAATCGAAGGCATCACAAACTAGAAGTATGGATTCAATAAGTGAGAGGAGGAAAATAAATTGAAAACTGTCATCATCCTTGTTATTCTGTTAAGTTGCCTTTTGCCCGTTAAAGCTTCTGCACAAGAAGCAGAAAGCGAAGTATATACCCAACGGATGGGGCTTTATAAAAAAATGGATGCCTTGACCCAGATTCCTTGGTATTATTTTGCCGCCATCGATCAATATGAAAGAAGCGTTCGTTTGGCTCGGAGGGATATTCCCAAGGCAAGTGGAATAACCGGGATTTATATTAAGGAACAGGATTGGACTGGAATACTAAATCCAAACTTAAAGGATGATAATCCTTCCACCATCGCTTTTTTTGATGGAAAAGGAGTCGACGGGAACGGAGACGGAAAGGCCAGCTTGGATGACAGCGAAGACGTAATGTATTCCATAGCTGAATTCCTGCTTCCATATGGCGTCCATGAATATAATATCCGTATTGCATTATGGAATTATTATAAGCGGGATAAAGCGGTTGGGTTGATTATGGAGAAGGCGAAGCTCTATAAAACATTCGAGAAACTGGACCTTGATGGAAAAGCATTCCCATTGCCAAAAGGTTTTAATTACAGCTACCGAAACACTTGGGGTGATGCAAGAGGCTGGGGTGGCAGGAGGATTCATGAAGGGACGGACATTTTTGCCGATTACGGTGTGCCCGTTCGATCAACCTGCTATGGGATCATTGAAATGAAAGGCTGGAATAAATATGGAGGCTGGCGACTAGGGATCCGCGATATTAATAATACTTATCATTATTTTGCGCATTTGAGCGGGTTTGCTAAAGACCTAAAAGTTGGCGGTGTCGTAAAGCCGGGGCAATTGATTGGCGGAGTTGGCAGTTCCGGCTATGGACCTCCGGGAACATCGGGTAAATTTCCGCCGCATCTTCACTATGGAATGTACAAGGACAACGGGCGGACGGAATGGTCATTCGATCCATACCCATATTTAAGGTTATGGGAACATCAAAAATAAATATTGCTGATTTGGCTGCAGGATGCTACCTTTCCGATTTTTTAAAAAAGGGAATCCACTTCGTTCAGTGGATTCCCTTTCAATCTTTAATTTCAAGATGTTTTGGAGGCTTTCGCTTTACGTACCGCATGTACGATGCTGGCGCCCAAGCCGCCCCAAATGATTACCATACCGACGATCATCATGACGATTGCAGAAGCATCCATCAGCCTGAAACCTCCTTATCAGAAGCCGATAATTCAATTTTGCTTTTCGGCCAAGATTTCCTTGATAGCAGAACAGCTACAAGTATTGCACCAATGGCGACTGTCCAACCAAAATTGAATACAAAGTCAACCGGATAATCTCCATACCCATGAATGATACGTTCTTTTAATTTTCCATACATCATATAGCCAAGGACAACCGGCGTGATGATGGAAAGGCAAATCTTCCACCAAGCACCCAAACGAATGTCTGAAATTGCATCTGCATGTTGTTTCAAAGGGTTGAGCTGCTTTACAAACCAAGCAAAGAAGACAACTTCAAACAATCCTGCAAGCGCAACGCCAAATTGATTGATGAATTCATCTGTAACATCAAGGAAGTTCAAGCCGCCTTGTGTCGCAAAGAATAATGAAATCAATGCTGATAATCCACCGCCGATAGCAACAGAAGCTTTACGGGAAAGTTGGAACTTTTCCTGCACTCCTGCTATGAATGTCTCAACAATCGAAATTAATGAAGAAAGACCGGCCAGCACCAAGCAGAAGAAGAATAAAAAGCCGAATAATTCGTTAAGTGCCGGGAATTGGTTAATGATTTCAGGGAAAACTGCAAATGCTAAAATAACACCGCTTTTTACCACTTCATCCACCGGAACACCCTGCTGATTGGCCATGAAGCCCAATGCAGCGAATACGCCGATTCCAGCCAATAATTCGACGCTGGAGTTTGCAAATCCAGTAATGAAGGCATTGTTCGTAATATCCGATTTTTTTGGCAGGTAACTTGAATATGTGATCATGATGGCAAAGGCAATGGAAAGCGAGAAGAATATTTGCCCATATGCCGCGACCCATACCTGCGGTTTTGCAATCATATCCCAGTTTGGTTTGAAAAACGCATTCAATCCATCGATAGCACCAGGTAATGTTACTGCGCGAACAACGATAATTAAAAATAAGATAACAAGAGCAGGAATCATGATTTTGTTCGCTTTTTCAATCCCCTTTTTCACTCCTGCAAATAGAATCGCAAGTGTGACGACCCATGTAATAATCAGTGGTATTAAGACTCCAGGAACCAAGCTTCCCATTTCACCCGCTTTGGAAACCTTTAAATAATCTGAAACGAGAAAGTCCACCGTGCTCCCTTTGCCCCAGGATAGGTTGAAAGAAAAGACAGAATAAGACATTGCCCATGCAATGATAACTGAATAATAAGTAGAAATGACAAATGCGATGATGACCTGCCACCAGCCCATCCATTCACTTCCCCTTCTAACGCGGGCATATGATAGTGGTGCAGAGCCTCTATTTTTATGACCGATCGTAAATTCCATAATCAGAATTGGAATCCCTGCTGTCAAAAGTGCAAATAAATATGGCAGGAAGAAAGCCCCTCCACCATTGTCATATGCTGTGCCTGGAAAGCGCCAAATATTCCCTAAACCGACCGCCGACCCGATCGCTGCAAGAACGAATCCGGCCCTTGTCCCCCACTGTGGACGATTATCCATACATATCCCCCCTGAATACACATCCGACTCAAGACCTGAAGAGTTGGAAGTTTTTATATTTTCTGATTATTATTTATAATCTAAAATTAGTATAGCCACATTTTGGACAGTTGTCAAAGCAATATTTGAAGTATTTAAAATTTTCTTAATATAACTCATCCTATGCTACAAATCCAATGTTTATCTCATTAGCATACTAAAGAACTCATTTTTTACTTTTATCGCCATAATAAAAAGGCCCCAATAAGGGACCTTGTTTCATGCAGTTTTCTTGGAAAGCTTTCCAACTGTAAACACAAAAATAATTAACAGGACCAAGACGGTTCCTAGCGCTAAAATTGTGCTTCCAGTAAATCCTATGATAATGTAGCCGACTGCTGCAATGGCAGCAGCTGTCAATGCATACGGAAGCTGGGTCATCACATGGTCAATATGATTGCTGCCTGCTCCAGTAGAGGACAAAATGGTTGTATCGGAAATTGGTGAACAATGATCCCCAAAGACGGACCCGGCCAACACAGCCGCCATTGCTGGCAAGATCATGCTGATATCGGTCGAAGCCGTGATATCCCCCGCGATCGGCAATAAAATTCCAAATGATCCCCAAGAAGTCCCGGTTGAAAAAGCCATGATGCCTGCTACCACGAATAGGATGAAAGGCAGCAAAGAAACATTCAAATTTGATTGTTGAACGATTTCAGCCAAAAAGGCCCCAGTTTGCAGCTGATCGATTAATGAAACGATCGCCCAAGCAAAAATCAATATATATACCGCAGGAAGCATGGATTTGATCCCTTCCCACACACCTGTGAAAAATACCTTCCCGTCAATCGCCTTTAACATTGCACTTTGTCTGAAGAACAAGATGACAGCAACAGCCAACCCAATCAGGCCGCCGTATACAAGGGACTTGGAGACATCCGTATTTTCAAAGATGTTGAAAAGGGTGGCAGATCCTTCCGCTGCCTGTGCACCGGTCCAGAGCATCGCAGCAACTGTCCCGAATACCAAACCGACGATCGGCCAGATTAGATCCCCGACAGTACCTTTCTCGCTGACAGGAAGTTCTTCTTTCAGTTCACCTGGTGCCGTCTTGGTTGGATCGAATACTTCACCTGTTCTCATTGCATGGTCTTCGTGCTTTTTCATACTTCCGAAATCGAACCCTTTGACTGCTACAATAAACACAAGCGCCAAGGCACTCCATACATACAAATTCATTGGAATGATTCTTAAAAAGGCTGAAAATGCTGAATATTCCTTTACACCGTGTGCAGTCAAAATAGTCCCGATCAAGCCAATGATATATGCTCCCCAGCTTGAAATCGGTGATACTACGCAGACTGGCGCAGATGTCGAATCGATAATATAGGCAAGCTTGGCCCTTGAGACACGCTGTCTATCTGTAATTGGCCTTGATACTTGGCCGACTGCCAATGCATTGAAATAATCGTCGATAAAAATGATAATGCCAAGAATAGCCGCTAATACTTGTGCTCCGGCCCGTGTCTTGACTCTTTTCATCGCCCAGTCCCCAAATGCGCGGCTGCCTCCTGAAATATTAATGAATGCCGTAATGATTCCCAGCAATAATAGAAAAATAAGTATGAATACGTTCCAAGTGTTCAATTCACCATCTGCGACAAAAATATCTTTTATTGACTGCCAAATGAAATTCAGGGATTTCCCTACGTGAAACTCCCCTAGAATGAATCCTGCAGCGATGATGCCTGCTCCAAGCGAAAGCAGCACCCTCCTTGTTGCGATGACCATGATAATGGCCAATAATGGCGGTACCAGCGAGTAAATCGTGTTTTCCATTTTGTCTTTCTCCTCTCATGTTGACAAGGGGATACGTGACATGACAGAGCGCAATAAAAAAAAGGCAACGATAGAGAACTATCATTACCCTTTGTAATGTCGCAGTTTCTCCATCACGATCTGTAGCTCCCCATTATGAGGATTGGCCCGGTGCCAACTGTTTTTCCCCATAATGACAGTGCTGCCCTTATTAAAGGCAACCCCAGTAAAAACAATGTCGACTCATTGATTTTACTTCGGCAAAATTCCCTTTCTGCTGCTTTCACTGTTGTCATCCTCAAGACAGCATACTCTTGAACCCTGCACCTCTACCCCATCGGATTTTGATAAGGTTAATATTAAAATGTCCATATAAATATATCAGCATATTCATTGTTTGACAAGGATTTTTCTTAAGGTTTTTTGTGGAATGGTTTTGTAAAAGCATAGGTCATAAAGGCCATGCTCAATAAAAAATCCCCTTTTTTATTGAAAAAGGGGATTTTTTGGTGTTTATTTATGGATCTTTTCGTAAAGTTTGTTGTTCCGCTGCAGGATGCTCGCTTTCCGAGGGATCTCGCACTTTCCGCTCCACTCAACTTCATATGATAAGTTATTTTAAAGAAAAACTGTTAAAAACAAAATTATTTGAGAAAAGAGCCTTATTTATAGACTGGATCTTTAAGATCGACTTCACAGTCCTGGATTACAAGGTCAAGGTTGACCTTCAAATCAACTTCATATGGCTTTGTTAGTTGAGAACCTTCTTCCTCGATGATCCGGACAATCGGCCTTTCAGTAAGACCGGCATTTTGGGAAGCAACGATTCCTTTCCTGCCATCGTTCAGGACCACTGTCATTCCGGTCGGATAGATAGCTACAGATCTTCTGAATGCATCCACCACCGCTGTATCATAAAGTGTGCCCGCCCCTGCATAAAGCACCTCAAGTCCTTCATGAGGGAGCATCGCACCTCGATACACCCGATTTGATGTTACCGCGTCGAAAACGTCTGCAACAGCAATGATTTTAGCATATTCATGCATATCATTGCCCTTGATGCCCCTTGGGTATCCAGATCCATCGAGTCGTTCATGATGCTGAAATGCACAATGGGCCACAATCAACGGAACCGTATGGAGCTGTCTTAATATATCAAATCCGAAGTCCGCATGTTTTTTGACCTTTTCAAACTCAAATTCCGTCAGTTTACCTGGCTTCAATAATATTTCTTCCGGTATCATCATCTTTCCAACATCATGAAGGATCGCACCTAGTCCAAGCGTTTCAAGCTTCTGCTGTGTAAGGCCAAGTTCCATTCCAACTGCCAGTGTATAGAGTGTCACATTAAAGGAGTGATGAAAGATATAAGAATCATATGTAAATACATCGGTTAAAATGGTCAATAGATCTTTATTGTTTTTGATTTCTTCCAATAAATTTGAAATTATGTCTTTAAACAGCCTGGAGTTTTTATCAAGCAGGAAACTCTTTTCGGAAAGACTCTGGCTTTTAAGTCCATAAAACGTCGATTCTACTGTTTGAATCGCTTTTTGACGCAACTCTAATGAAACAGAATCTTTCACTTCGATTCCATTTGACAGCGGATCTTCTATGTATACATATTTTACGTCCAATTCCATTAGTCGATTAATCAATCCTGCTTTTAATTCGACATTTTCATGCAGCAGTACTTGTCCCTTTTGATTATAAACGGCACTCGCCAATATCATCCCAGGATTTAGTGACCTCGTTGAAATGAGTCTCATAAGATTCTCCTAATCCACATAATATGTAAATGTTTCTTATTTCGACATTTTTTTCTAGTACTACCATTATAAAAAATATCTCGTTTTTTGCAAGATGTAAATGGACTAAATTTTCTAAAACTTCTAGGAGCACTTTTCTTTTCCAGCAACCTTTGCGGTTTTGAGCTGCAGGATGCCCGCTTTCCAAACTGCGGTCAGGTGAACCTCATCGCTGCGTTGCGGGGGCTCATCTGACCGGCTGCTCCCTTCGGTACCACGCATCTTCCGCTCCATTCAAATCATATAATGAATTGTTTAGAAAATACCTTTTATAACATCATGAGCAAAGCATCTCTTCCGATCGTTCCTTTGGTAATCCCCATCGCTTCAGCTTCGATCGTGACGGATTCCAGAGGGGCTTCCAGGAGCTGATCGATCGTCTTGACGCCTACTGCTCTTCCAGCAATGATCCTCCGGTCTTTCAATTTTTCATTCAGCAATCCTACATCAAGTGCTCCGCACATGATGTATCCTCGCTCACTTGATACGACAAGCAAGGTTGTCTTAGGCAGTTCGACCGCTATGGCTAAAAATGTGAAGCCCTCAATTTCTACAGGAGTTAAGGATACCATCATTCATCTGCTCCTTTCATAATCATTAGTATGAATGGAGCAGGGAGAATGTGCCTTACCTCTTCTGTTTCTTTAGTTCATACTCAAGTATATCCCTTAGAAATTCGGGAAGTAAATACTGTTTTTCTGCAGCATCATAAATCTTCGGAAAGAACCGTCCAAACGTAAACATATCAACTGTAGCCAAATGATATGTCTCCCCTTCATTGAATATTTGTCCGTTTATATGGGTGATTTCCCGACTTTCATCGAAGGTTATCCCGGAATAGTGGAAAATCCCCATCTGTTTCCCCCTAAAGCCAAGGCCCTTTACGGTTGTTTCAGCAAGTTCTGTAGAAAAGGACTGTTGAATGACCTCTTTCAAATCACTGCCTGTCAAAGTTATGATGCATGGATTAATAGGATGCGGCAGAGTTTCCAGCAAATTGTACTTGGTCACGATTCCTTCCTCTAAGCCTTTCAAAACGAGGCCAGCATTGAGGAATGCGCAATCTGCTTTACACCATTCATGCAGGGCATTACAAAGGAGCTGCGGTAATGGTGAAAATTGAAACCAGTCAGCACCAATGACACTATCCAATACCGTGACTGGTTCTTGGAGCAAATGTTTGCCCCTCTCCCAAAATGGGTTTTGGTCTTGTAATTGGTTCCATTCTTTTTCTTCAAATAATCGCGCTTTTTTATTGGAAATTTCTTTAGAACGTAGATTCACTTCTATGTTCACATACCCAATATATTGACCGTATTTTCCTGCTGCACCCAATAATGATTGGTTGACCATTTTTCCATCTTGAAGCACATGATGGGTGTGCGCCCCAAGGATGATATCAATCTCCTTGAACTCCTCCGCCATTTTCTCATCATGATGGATACCCAAATGCGAAAGGACAATGATTATATCTGAATGCTTTTTCAATTCTTTAATTTGATCTCGCAAAACCTCAAAAGGTTCTTGCAAATCCCAGCCAAGTATCTCATAAATCTTATGAAAATAGGCGGTGACCCCGGTTACTCCGATTTTTGTGCCAGCTGCCGTTTCATATACTTTGTGCGGTACAGCCCAATCTGGCCTTGTTCCATTTCGATAGAACAGATTGGCAAGGATTACGTCAAACGCCGCTTCCTCATATAATTGATCCAATTCGTCGAAAGGCAGCGTGATGCCTTCATTATTGCCGATCGTCGCTGCAGTATATTTTGCCTCATTGAGCAGATCGATATTGCCCTTGCCCATCGTCGCTTCCGTCAAAGGATGCCATCTGTCCGCAAAATCACCGATATCAAACAATAAAAAAGCTTCATTTTCATATTCATGCTTGCATCTTTTCTTACTTAAAAATTCCTTTATCCCACTCCAATTTTCCAGATGACTATGAATGTCATTGGTGTGATAAATATGTATTTTCTCCTTCATAGCAGCACCTCATTGAATTCCAATTATCCGCTTATGCCCTCATATATTAATTTGACACCGACGATGATGATGACGACCCGCAAAATATTCACCAATGTTTTGGAAGGAAGCTTTGTATTTAAATAAACGCCTGCCTTCGCCCCAAACCATGCCCCAGGGATTAATACCCCTGCATAGAGCCAATCCACATTTCCTAAGGCAGCATGAACGCTCGAGCTCACAATGGATGATAAAAAAATGATGAACATGGAGGTGGCTGTCGCAACATGGGCTGGAAACAGAAATAGCAAAATCATGGCAGGTACCATCAGAGAGCCACCGCCGATCCCAAATAACCCTGAACAAAATCCTACGACAAAACTGATGAGAATCCCCAGAGCAGGGTGGTAGCCATATGTATATTCAATCCCCTGAGGGTCAATGAACGTCCGTTTACTGCTATACTTTGGGGAATGTGAAATCGGCTTTAAATATTTTTTCACCATTAGGATGATCGCAACAATAATCATGAATATCCCAAAATAAATATTGAACTCTTCCATCTTCAAACCCTTGTTCATCCAAGCACCAGCTATCCCGCCAGGTCCGCTTCCCAGGAAAAATAGCAAACCACTCTTGTAATCAATCGTTTTGTGCTTCATATATGAGAGGGTCGAAGACAGCCCTGTAAAGATCATCACAATGAGTGAGGTGCCGACAGCGAGCTGCGGTGTCATCTCTTGTCCCTGGGATGTAAACGCTCCAATATATAACAGACCGGGAACAATGATGATTCCCCCGCCAAGTCCAACCAATGACCCCAATGTACCTGCACACAAGCCTATTACCAATAATACTATCCATTCCATAGTAGACTCCCCTATTGCATTAAAATAAATCCAGCTGTCTCGGGGCTAGTCCTTCATAGTCCAATCCCATCATATCAATGAATTGTTTCGCGTTATCCGCTGCATCCCCGCCTGAGTTATTATTAAAGAGGACATAGATGTCACTGGACTGCCCCGAGAGCTTTTCGACATATGATTTTATTTGCCTCAACTCTTCTTCGTTGTATCGATATAAGTATCTTACTTCCCGCCAGTCACCACCGTTTGGTTTATTCCATCCATGTATATTCCTTCCGTGAAGCCTTAAGAGGGTTTTATCCCGATCGGTCGCTTGAAGAATGGCTGGAACAGATCCCTCCCCTGCCTGCGGTTCATCGCACACACTATGGATCCACCCTTCCTTCTGCATGAAGGAAATCGTTTTATCTAAGTATTCAGGACGAAACCAGGATTGATTCCTGAATTCAAGCGCTAGCGGCAGGTCTCCCATCTCTGCACGGCAATATCTTATATAATCGACATTTTCCTTATTGCAGTCGAACCAAGGCGGGAACTGGAACAAAATCATGGCTAATTTGCCATGTTCCTTAAATGGTAGAATGGAGTCCCGAAAAGCGGAGAACATTTCTTCCCTGGTTGTAAAAGGGATTTCCCCTCTCTGATGCCCTGTCATTCCTTGATAGGCCTTCACTATAAATTGAAACGCTGAAGGCGTGTCCCTCACCCATTTCTTCACATTGGCCAATGGCTGGACAGCATAGAAGCTTGCATCCACTTCCACGATCGGAAAATGGCCTCCATACTCCTTTAATTTATCTTTTTTTGAGCTTAAATGCGTGTAAAGGGAGTCATGATCCCCCCATCCTGTTACACCAACATAAATCAATGACAGCCACCTCGCAACTTATATGGAATGTTTTCACGGACTTATCATGACTTTCTTTTCAAAAATGGTGAAGTTTTTTCTTAAGGCTCTTATCGTAAAGATTATTTCTATTAATTTAATGTTGAGGATGGTTGATTTCCACTGCAGGACGCTCGCTTTCCGAGGGGCCTCGCACGAGGTCGTTCGATGTTGGCACAGGACAAGGAACACTTGTGCAGCGACACTTCGCACGAAGAAAAATGCTTGACATTCTTCGAGGACGTCCCGAACTTAATCGAACATCCGCCTTACCTCTCCTAGCTTCGCTGCGGGGTCTCACCCGGTCCGCCGATCCCTCCGGAGTCTCGCACCTTCCGCTCCAATCAACATCATATGATGAGTTATTCTAAAAACAGTTAAAACGACAACCTTTGAGAAGACAGCCTTAATAAAAGATGATAAGAACGTTGTTTGAGAAAAAAGCTTTCTTTAAAGCTTATTATATTTTATCACAATATTCTCAATTACCCCTGCATCTTAACCGCTGTCATTGGAGGTCAAAAATAAAAACATGCACCGCGATATCAGCGGTGCATGTTCTAAATAAATATGATTAACCGATGGAACCTTCCATTTCGAACTTGATCAAACGGTTCATTTCAACGGCATATTCCATTGGCAGTTCCTTCGTGAATGGTTCAATGAAGCCCATTACGATCATTTCAGTTGCTTCTTCTTCCGAAACCCCACGGCTCATTAGATAGAAAAGCTGCTCTTCTGAAACTTTGGAAACTTTCGCTTCGTGTTCCAATGAAATATTGTCATTCAAGATTTCATTATATGGAATTGTATCTGAAGTCGACTGATTATCCATGATGAGTGTATCACACTCGATATTGGAACGTGCTCCTTCAGCTTTGCGGCCAAAGTGTACGATTCCACGATATGTTACCTTCCCGCCCTGCTTCGAAATGGATTTCGAAACGATCGTTGAGGAAGTATTCGGCGCTAAATGGATCATTTTCGCACCAGCGTCTTGATGCTGGCCTTTTCCAGCCAATGCAATGGATAATGTCATACCGCGTGCTCCTTCACCTTTAAGGATGACGGCTGGGTATTTCATTGTCAGTTTCGAGCCGATGTTTCCATCGATCCATTCCATTGTTGCATTCGCTTCACATACTGCACGCTTTGTCACCAGGTTGAACACGTTGTTCGCCCAGTTTTGAATAGTCGTATAACGGCAGTAAGCATCCTTCTTAATGATGATTTCAACAACTGCTGAGTGAAGGGAATTTGTCGTATAAACAGGAGCTGTACAGCCCTCTACATAGTGAACGTGTGCGCCTTCATCCACGATGATGAGCGTACGTTCGAATTGTCCCATATTCTCAGAGTTGATGCGGAAATATGCCTGCAGCGGAGTATCCACTTTAACACCAGGCGGAACATAGATGAAAGATCCACCTGACCATACTGCGGAATTTAGGGCAGCAAATTTGTTATCTGTCGGTGGTATTACTTTCGCCCAATGCTCACGGAAAATATCTTCATTTTCCTTTAATGCCGTATCCGTGTCTTTGAATACGATCCCCAGCGATTCAAGATCTTCCTTCATGTTGTGGTAGACAACCTCGGATTCATATTGTGCAGAAACACCGGCAAGATATTTTTGTTCAGCCTCAGGAATGCCCAACTTATCAAACGTTTGTTTAATTTCTTCCGGCACTTCATCCCAAGAACGTTCTGAACGTTCGGAAGGCTTCACATAATAAGTGATTTCATCAAATTTTAAAGCAGAAAGGTCCCCGCCCCATTGCGGCATGGACATATTATAGAAATGCTCCAATGATTTCAAACGGAAATCGAGCATCCATTTTGGCTCATCTTTCATTCGGGAGATTTCCTCGACAATTTCACGGGTCAATCCGCGTTTTGAACGGAAAACAGATACGTCTTTGTCGTGAAATCCATACTTGTAATCCCCGATTTCTGGCGCTTTCTTAGCCATGAATCATTCCTCCATTCAAGAGTATATTTATCTTTTTCCTAGATGTTCCTTTATTCGTTCTCCTTCAGACCTTTCTCCATTGCTTTCCAAGCAAGCGTCGCGCATTTGATGCGCGCCGGAAACTTCGAAACACCTTGAAGAGCCTCAATATCCCCTAAATCGATATCCTCATCATAATCCTTGCCCTGCATGATGTCAGAGAAGATATTTGCCATTTTAAAGGCGGTTTCTACATCTTTCCCTTTAATTGCTTGCGTCATCATGGATGCAGATGCCATGGAAATTGAACATCCTTCACCATCAAACTTGGCATCGACCACCTTGCCATCCTCCACTTTCATGGTTAAATGGATTCTGTCGCCGCAAGTAGGATTGTTCATATCCACAGTAAGGCTTCCTTCTTCAAGATTGCCTTTATTTCTAGGATTTTTATAATGATCCATTATGACTTGTCGATAGAGAGTATCTAAGTTATTAAAAGACATCGCTGAAGTACTCCTTTGTTTTGACCAGTCCTTTTACAAGACTGTCAATATCTTCTTCCGTGTTATATAGATAGAAGCTCGCACGTGCTGTAGCAGAAACGTTAAGCCATTTCATCAACGGCTGTGCGCAGTGGTGGCCCGCCCGGACGGCAATTCCTTCTGCATCCAGTACGGTCGCTACATCATGTGGATGGACATCATCCAAATTGAACGTAATCAATCCTGCACGATTTTGAGGATCTTTCGGACCGTAAATCGTCATTCCCTCGATTTGGGACATTTGATCAAGAGCATATGCCGCGAGCTTATGTTCATGCTTTTCTATTTCATCCAGTCCGATATCTTCCAGAAAATCGATGGCAGCTCCAAGACCAATCGCACCTGCGATAATCGGCGTTCCGCCTTCGAACTTCCAAGGAAGCTCCTTCCAAGTGGACTCTTGCAGGCCGACGAAATCGATCATCTCTCCACCAAATTCTATCGGCTCCATTTTTTCAAGGTGGTGCTTCTTACCGTACATGACTCCGATCCCAGTCGGTCCACCCATCTTATGACCTGAAAACGCAAAGAAGTCACAGCCCAAATCCTGTACATCCACTTTCATATGTGGAGCACTTTGGGCACCGTCGACGACCATCACTGCACCATTTTGATGGGCAATTGCCGCGATTTCTTTAATCGGATTCATCGTTCCAAGGACATTTGAAACCTGCATGATCGAAACAATTTTCGTATTTGCTGTTACTGTTTCTTTTACATCCTCCGACGAAATCGTTCCATCTTCCTGAAGCGGTACGTATTTCAACGTTGCACCTGTTTGCTTGGCAAGCTGCTGCCATGGAATGATATTGCTGTGATGCTCCATGTAGGAGATGACGATTTCATCACCTTCACAAACATTTCCACGCCCATAGCTGGCAGCGATCGTATTGATTGATGTTGTCGTCCCTCTTGTGAAAACCACTTCTTCAGTAGAAGAAGCGTTGATGAATTTCCGGACCTTTTCACGTGCTCCTTCATATCCATCTGTTGCTCTGGTGCCCAATGTGTGAACCCCTCTATGCACGTTTGAGTTATAGCCTCTGTAATATTTGTCGATAGCCTCAATTACCGGAAGCGGTTTTTGAGAAGTCGCTGCACTATCTAAATAAACAAGCGGATGCCCATTGACTTCCTGATCGAGAATCGGAAATAATTTACGAATCTCTTTGGCATTCATCAGTTTACTTTCCTTTCAATGACCTCAACAAGCTGTTTCTTGACTCCCTCAATCGGCAATTGATTGACAACCGGAGCCAAGAAGCCATGGATGACAAGACGTTCAGCTTCCGCTCGGGATATTCCGCGGCTCATTAGATAGTACAATTGAACAGGGTCTACTCTTCCTACAGAAGCGGCATGCCCAGCTGTAACATCATCTTCGTCAATCAATAGAATTGGATTCGCATCCCCGCGAGCTTTTTCGCTCAGCATCAAGACACGTGATTCCTGCTCTGCGTTAGCTTTTGATGCACCATGTTCGATTTTTCCGATTCCATTGAAAATGGACGTTGCTGAGTCCTTGGATACACCATGTTTAAGGATATAACCTTCTGAATGTTTTCCAAAGTGGACAACCTTGGTAGTGAAGTTTTGTGTCTGGCTTCCTCTTCCCACTACAACTGTCTTCGTATCGCCGTAAGAACCATCGCCGATTAGATTAGTTGTATTTTCGGATACCGTATTTCCGTCGTTCATCAAGCCAAGCGCCCAGTCAATTCGGGCATCCCGTCCTGCAATACCACGGCGGTTTACATACGTGGTGACCCCCTTGGAAAGATTATCGACAGCTCCATATGCAACTTTAGCATTTGTGTTCGCGATCACTTCTGTCACGATGTTGGCAATGCCTTCTTCCACCTCGACAGTCGAAATATAGTTTTCCACGTATGTGACGCTGCTGTTATCATCTGCGACTACAAGAACATGATTGAATAATGCAGCATCGGCATCATCATGAACATATACCGCTTGGATCGGTTCTTTCACTTCCACATTCTTAGGGATGTATAGGAAGGCACCGCCATTAACCAATGCAGCATGTAGAGCAGTCAATTTATGTTCATCAACCTTGACGCCATCCTTCATGAAATACTTTTGAACAAGGTCTCCGTTTTCTTTCAGTGCAGTGATAATATCGGTGAAAATGACCCCTTGCCCTTTCAGCTCATCGGACAGTGAGAGATAGGATGGTGTATTATTTCTTTGTACATATAGGTTTTTGCTTTCACTCTCAAGATCAATCAATGATTTAGCTGCTTCAGGCAAGTCATTCAATGAAGCATATGCAGCACTATTCACAGAGTGCTTTGAAAATTGAGTGAAATTCCACTTGCCGATTTTCGTTTTATCTGGTTTTGGCATTGGCAGTTCATTTGCTTTTTCCAATGCATCTGTACGCAGGGTGGTAAACCAAGCAGGTTCACCTTGCTCCTTTGAAAAGGAGCTTACGTACTCCTGATCTACTGGTAGTTTCGTTTCTACAGTCATTTTTATCCCCCTAACGCTTACGCTTCTTGACCAACAGTTTCGTCTTCAATACCCAACTCGTGTTTAATCCAGTCGTAACCCTCTGCTTCTAGACGCTGTGCCAATTCTGGTCCACCGGATTTCACGACGCGTCCTTGCATCATTACGTGTACACGGTCAGGTGTAATGTAGTTAAGAAGGCGCTGATAGTGAGTGATGATCAAGCAGCCAAAATCTGAGCTGCGCATCTCATTGATTCCTTTAGAAACTACTTTAAGCGCATCAATATCAAGACCTGAATCAATTTCATCCAAGATGGCAATGCTTGGCTCAAGCATCATCAATTGAAGGATTTCATTACGCTTTTTCTCCCCGCCGGAGAAGCCCTCATTCAAGTAGCGCTGTGCCATATCTTGATCCATTTCAAGGAAATCCATTTTTTCATCCATTTTACGGATGAATTTCATCAATGAAACTTCGTCTCCTTCTTCTCTGCGGCTGTTCATTGCAGAGCGCATGAAATCGGCATTCGTTACACCGCTGATTTCGCTTGGGTATTGCATCGCCAAGAATAGCCCGGCACGTGCACGCTCATCGACTTCCATCTCAAGGACGTCTTTTCCATCAAGTGTAATGCTGCCTTTTGTTACTTCATACTTTGGATGACCCATGATAGCAGAAGATAATGTAGATTTACCTGTACCATTTGGACCCATGATCGCATGGATTTCTCCACCCTTTATCTCAAGGTTTACACCTTTCAATATTTCTTTTCCTTCAATTTCTACATGAAGGTCTTTAATCGTTAAAGTTGAAGCTGCCATGTTTATACCTCCGTTATCGTAAAAAAATAATGATTTTTGAGTGCTTATTCTCAATTTATTCTCATTACAATCTTATAACAAATGAAAAGTGATAGCAACTCTTTCACCATATCCCCAAAAGGGAATAATCACCTGTTTCAATGCTCATTAGTTTTCTCTATATTTAATCAATTGATGTGATGTATTCAACAGAAAAAAACCAGTGAAATTTCACTGGTTTTTACTTATTACTTCCTTATTATATATTAGCATGAACTTTACGATCAATGTCTGCAATCATTCTTCTGCTTTCACGGTAATCATTCTCTCTTCTTTTCTCTACTTGCATCCTTACATCATGCTTTCGTTTGTACACTTCATATCCTACTCCATGAGAACTTTGCATAGCCTTTTCCATTTCGTTTGTGTACTCCATATTAAGAGAGTTAATCTGGAATCAATCCTTTCAATTTTTTTACTTTTTCATTGTAGCAATGAATTGTGATTACGACAAAACCTTCATTACTCTATATAACCGTTTCAGCAGGAACAAAACATGATTCCAATAATTACATATGCTGTTTACTCAAAATCGAAAGAAATTCCTCCATATTCCTGACATGTACATTTTTCATAAAGCTCTTTTCGCAACGCTATTTTCGTAAAGGTTGCTATTCATTAAAGGTTGTGTAAGATTGATTTCCGCGGCAGGTCCTCTCTTTCCGAGGTCAGGCGGTGACCTTCCGGAGATGACTGCCCAAAAACAAGAAAAAGGCAGTCCATATATGACCAAACATATATTAACTGCCCCTTATGTTTATTGTTTAAGCTGATTCAATTCCGTCATGGCTTCCTGGACAAGCGTAACAGCTTGGCTCATTGCCGCTCCTCCGCCGAATGCCGCAGTCACACCGATTGCTTCCAATATTTCCTGCTCTGAGCACCCTTCATCCAAGCAGCCTTTTGTGTGATAAATAATGCAATATTCATCTTGGGAGTAAAGGCTGATTCCCAATGCAATCAACTGTTTATCTTTTTTCGTCAGCGTCCCTTCCTTGAAGCATTCCTGTGTAAAAGCATTATACGTCTGCGCCAAGTCAGGCATTTTCTCGGTGAATACACCCAATCCTGCTTTATAGTTATGAAGTGCGGTTTCAGTGGAATTACGGGATTGCATATCCATATCTGTCAGCTCCATTTCGAAAGTATTCAACGATAGTATGAAGCTTTTGCATGAAGAGTATTCATTATGGAGCGTGAAAAAGCGCATCGGTATGCCTCGATGCGCTTTCTGCTTTATTGTGTTTGGTTTCTATTCATTTGGTTGTGCAAGGTTGATTCGCGCGGCAGGATGCTCGCTTTCCAAGGGCCTCACCTTGTCCGTTAATCCGTCCAGAGTCTGGAACCTTCCGCTCTAATCAACATCAAGTAATGAATTACTTGCAGGAAAAACTTTTAAACGACAAACAACCTTAGAGTAAAACTTCTTTTTATTGTCCAGATACAGGCACAACTGCACCATGCCATTCTTTTAAGATGTAATCTTGGATTTCCTTGGAGTGCAGGACGTTTACCAGTGTCTTGATGTCTTTTTTGTTTTCATCACCTTTACGGACCGCAATGACATTTACATAAGGAGAGTCTTTATCTTCTAGTGCAATTGCATCCTTCGTTGGATCCAATCCTACATCGATCGCATAATTGGAATTGATGAGAACCGCATCCCCCTCTCCATTTTTATATGCCTGCGGCAGGAAGGACGCTTCGTATTGTGAGTCAAACTTCAAATGCTTCGGATTTTCTGCAATATCCTTTACGGTTGCTTTTACCTTATCCACACCAGGCTTTAATTTGATGAGGCCCTTCTTCTCCAGCATAGCCAGAATGCGGCCATGATCTGCGACAGAGTTGCTCATCAGGATCTTTGCACCATCCGGAAGGTCATCAAGTGACTTATATTTCTTGGAGTATACACCAATCGGCTCAATGTGAATGCCGCCCGCATTAGCAAATTTATATCCATTCTCTTTCATTTGGTCCTTTAAGTATGGAATATGCTGAAAATAATTGGCATCCAGGTCGCCGGAATCCAATGCCTTATTCGGCAAAATGTAATCTTGATATTTCACGATTTTTAGATTGATGCCTTTTTTCTTTAAAATCGGCTTTGCTTTTTCTAAAATCTGGGCGTGGGGCACATTCGACGCTCCGACAACGAGCTCGTTCCCATCCCCTTTTCCTTCTTTATTTCCGCAGGCCGCCAACGCTAATGCGATGACTGTCGAAATGATCAATAGTGTGACTTTCTTCATTATGTTTCCTCCTTATTATTTCGAACTTTTATGACTTATCTTTTATCTAATTTGGATGCGATGTAATCCCCAAAGAATTGGATGACAAAAACAATTAATAAAATAATGATCGTTGCCATAACCGTGACATCTTCCCGGCTCCTTTGAAATCCATCAAGGTAGGCAAGGTTTCCTAAACCACCTGCCCCGATCACCCCGGCCATCGCAGTGTATCCAACCAATGCGATTGAAGTAACTGTGATTCCTGAAACTAAGGCAGGCTTCGACTCGGCAAGCAACACCTTGAAGATGATGGTGCTCGTTTTTGCCCCCATCGATTTAGCAGCCTCGATTACTCCTTTATCTATTTCCCTGAGTGAGAGCTCGACCATTCTTGCATAAAATGGGGCTGCACCTACAATCAGAGCAGGTAATGCAGCATCTTCGCCGATGATTGTCCCGATCAATGCCTTTGTAAAAGGAATCAGTAAGACAATCAATATAATGAAAGGAATGGAACGAAAAACGTTCACGATCGCTGCTGTAATACTGTTTACCATTCGGTTTTCCCATAACCCTCCCTTGGATGTAAGAAATAATAGCAACCCTAATGCGATTCCAAGGAAGAAAGTAAATAGTACGGAGTATCCGGTCATATAGAGAGTCTGTCCCGTTGCTTCCCACATACGATCCCATTCTACATTCGGCAGTAATTTTTCAATCATCTTTGGATAACACCTCCACATCGACTTTTTGTTTGCTTAAATAAGAAATCGCCTTCTCGACAGTATTGTCATTCCCTTGTATTCCAACAAACAATGTGCCATACGATCCGTTTTGTGTCGGCGATATCTTCCCTTGCAGGATGTTGATGGAAACATCGTGGTCACGGATGAGTGACGTTATGATCGGCTGCTCGGTGCTTTCGCCGACAAAGGTCAATTTGACGATTTTCCCTCCCCTTTGCTGCTCCATCAGTATGTCGATTGTTTCTTTCATGTCGCTCTGGTCGGTTACTTGCTGGACAAATCGCTTCGTAATTTCTTGTTGTGGATATCGAAATACATCCAGTACCTTCCCTGATTCCACGACAGTACCATTCTCCATCACTGCAACCCGTTGGCAGATTTTCCGGATGACATGCATTTCATGCGTAATCAGCACTATTGTCAGCCCCAGCCTATTATTGATATCGACCAATAGATCAAGAATGGAATCGGTGGTTTGCGGATCAAGGGCTGAAGTCGCTTCATCACAGAGCAATACTTCAGGATCATTGGCAAGCGCCCTTGCAATCCCCACCCTTTGCTTCTGGCCTCCGCTCAATTGGGAAGGATAAGCCTGTTCCTTCCCCTCCAGACCGACCAATTTAATGAGTTCATCTACCCTTTGCAGTCTTTTGGATTTTGGCACACCGGCTATCTCCAGCGGAAAGGCAATATTTTCACGGACCGTCCTTGACCAAAGCAAGTTGAAATGCTGGAATATCATACTGATATCCTGTCTGACTTTCCTCAATTGGTTGCCCTTGATGCTCGATACTTCCTGTCCGGCAACCTCCACCTTACCTTTTGTCGGCCTCTCCAGCCCATTGAGCAATCGAATGAGTGTACTTTTACCTGCACCGCTATACCCAATGACACCGAATATCTCACCTTTTTCTATTTTGATATTGATATTGTCCAGTGCCGTAACATTACCTGATTGTGTATGAAAAATCTTTTTAACATTTTGAATATTAATCACATGAACCACCCGCTTCCTTACTAAACTTATCGTTATAATAGGGATTTAATAGAAAAACAATCATTATTCCAGGAAAATAAAAAATGCCTTTCTGCACACAAGCAGAAAGGCATTAACTATGTATAATCCTTTCTCTCATCTGCCAAAGCTCAGCACTTTGTGTGAATTGGCACCACTTCAACAGATAAACACCATTGATGGTTGCCGGGTTTCATAGGGCACATCCCTCCACCTCTCTTGATAAGAGCATGAAATCTATTAAATTATTAAAAGTATTTCGAATGTTAATTCATGTTTGTGATTTTAACATGCGGTAATATTCGTGTCAATGCAATTATTTTAAAATAATTGCATTGACAGAATTCTAGTAATACTTTCTCATCCTGTTTTATCAATTTCTCCAGAAGAATAGTCCCTGCAAAGCCATAGTACTGACTCAAGCAAAAGGAGATTTCGAAAAGATCCTTTCACAAGCCAGCCATCTCTTTTCAACAGCTTCATTAATTGAAGCTCTCCACATAAAAGTTCCATAAATGCCCGCTTTGTCAGCCAAATAGAAAAAGGAAATTCAGAATCCAGCACTTCTTCAAAATATAGCTTACTATTGCCGATCGTCAGTAAATATTTATGATTTTCTACATGAAATACGACCGTCAAACCATCCTTTGGCATTAATGTTTGGATATGCCTTCTTTCCTGGAAATTTTTGGAGATGGAATCGAATAGTGTTTGCATACATAACTCCCCTCTTTCTCATTAGTCATACAAACACTTCCATCAACTTTCACTAAATCCCTTTATATTTCCTACGACAATTACTTAATGCATTATCCATTTTTAGACAATTAAATTGAATACTTCATTCAAAAAAAACAATATTTCCTGAGAAATATGTCGCTGCAGAGCATTTAATGCTGAGCTATGGCTTTTTTTGCCTTTCACCTTTGCCACTTTTTTAATTCATCGTAAATATAAGGCACAGAATGAAACGCATATATTTTCTTTTTCACTTCCCCATTTTTTAAAATCACCAAACAAGGGACGCTTTCAATGGAGAATGCTTCAGCAAACTGCGGCATGTAATTCAAATCTGCTTTTCCAATCTTTTGGTCGTGCAGGATCGTTTCAACAACATCCAGCATTTTTCCGGCAACTTGGCATGTGCCGCACATAGGTGTATAAAAATATAAAAAAAAGTCTTCTGATGTTTCTATATATTCATTGATCTTATGATCATCCCATTGCTCCATGCTTCTTCAACTCATCCTTTTCTCAATAAATTCCGTTTTAACGTCGATATTTGCCCCTAATAAAACGGACGCAAGATGGTGCTCTGGCGCAGATGCCACTTCCTTATACATACGGTCGATATAAATATGCTCCGCTTCAGGGAATTCCCTTTTAAATTGTTTTCTCATCTTTTCGCCAGAATCATCTGCGTCAACAAGAATATAAACATCCTTTTCCAATAAATCATCTACAAGATCATCCAATTTTGACAAACTGATCGTCCCGTTTGTACAAATGATTCGAATATCTTCGTTTAAAATAGACTTCACTTTGCTTTTGTCGGTTTTGCCCTCGACAATAATGACTTTTTCTAATTTGGACGCCATATTCATCACCTTTTCTTTCTATGGGAGATGTAATAAAAGAGATATTCCTTGATGTTATTTTCCCCTTTTTCGGCAAGGATTGTCAAAAAGAAAGGCTGCTTTCGTAAAAATTGTTGTTATAATCCTTATACGAATTTTAACGTAAGGCTCTTTTCTTAAAGATTGTTATTTTTAACAGTTTTTCTTTAAAATAACTCATCATATGATTTTGAACGGCAAGTGCGAGACTCCGGAGAGAACAACGGGCCAGTTGGAAAAGCTGCAGGGCTTTGCACAGGGGCGACAAGCAAAAGACGATTCTGACACAAAGGCGTCCTTTGCCTTCTTGACAAAATTGGCTTATGGACCTCGCGAGCCCTCCTAAGTCCTGGATCTAGACAGGTGAGCCCTAGCAGCGAAGCGAGGAGAGGCAAGGCGGATATAACCTTTAATGAATAGCAACAAACTTTACGAATAGAGCATAGCGTAAAAATGGCTATTTTGTTCGTCGAATTATAGACTCCAGCTCCTTTCTCCCTATTTTGAGAAAAGAGCCAAAAGATAATAACAAAAACAAAAAAAAGACAGTGAAGGATATCACCGTCTTTCACGTTATATGAAATTTAGGCAGAAACTCCGGCCGCCTAACACCATCCGCCTTCATCACAGTCTGTGTATCTGGCTTGATCTCCTTCTGTTGCCGTATAATGTTGGTAAATCTTATTTTCAATCGCTTCAAAATTCGGTTCCATTGCCAAATTCAGTTCAATTCCCTCCGGCAATGACATCGTTCCTATAGACTGTCCATCGAGGTATAACTCGATTTGGTTATGTTTAAGTTTTCCTACTACTCTTTCCGTTACATCCATTTTCTTTGGATTTAATGCCATTTCGGGCTCTCCTGCCTTTCTATTGCGAGAATATGTTTAGGTTGCCCGAAAAAATAAAAGAAAAACAAAAAAGCTGACCCATTTTTCACCAATAAAAACGGCTAATGAACGGTCGTCAGCTATGTTTCATTTACGCTTCGTTAATCATTTCTTCATATTGCTCTGCAGACATCAAGCTATCCAATTCGCTTGAATCAGCAGGCTCAATCACAATCATCCAAGCTTTTTCATAAGGGGACTCATTAACAAATTCTGGGCTGTCGCTCAACTCTTCGTTTACTTCCAGAACTTTTCCGCTGACTGGTGCATATAACTCTGAAACCGTCTTTACAGATTCCACGCTTCCGAATGGCTCGTCCGCTTTCACTTCATCGCCGACTTCAGGAAGCTCAACGAAAACGATGTCGCCTAATTCAGATTGAGCGAAGTGAGTAATGCCGACGCGCAAATTTCCGCCTTCATCTTTTACCCATTCATGTTCTTCAGAATAACGCAATTCTTTCGGTGTGCTCATATGTATCCCTCCATAGCTTTTCTCCATTTTATATTCGCATAAATGCGATTACATTTGCAACAAAACATGCCCTTTTTTAAGACCATTTTTTTTCAAAATCATCTTCTTTAAATCCTACAGTTACATTTTTTCCATCCGTCACGATGGGACGTTTGATCAGCATACCGTCAGAAGACAGCAATTCCAGCAGTTCATCCTCTGAAGTGCCGCCGATTTTATCTTTAAGACCAAGTTCGCGGTAGCGCTGCCCGCTTGTATTAAAGAACTTCTTGATGTCCAGCCCGCTATTTTCATATATTTTCTTCAGCTCGTCCTTGGATGGAGGATTTTCAACAATATGTACTTCCTCAAATTGAAGCCCATGCTCTTCCATCCATTTTTTTGCTTTTCGGCATGTTCCGCATTTTGGATACCAGTAAAATGTCAAAGCCATTATCATCACCACCTTAACATAGGTTTACCAAACTTTTTCACAATAAACAATCCACATGAATTATTTCGACAACTATTGATCGATTCCCTTTTTAATATGTTTTTCATAACGCTCTTTTCGTAAAGTTTGTTGCTATTTTTCAAAAGTTGTGTAAGGTTGATTTCCGCGAAAGGTTGCTCGCTTTCCGAGGGGCGTGCCGTGAGCCTCCTCGCTTCGCTGCGGGGTCTCACCTGGCCCGCTGATCCCTCAGGACATTGAATATACTTCCACGAAATAACACCGCACGAAGAGAATGCGTGTGCATTTTCGAGGAGTCTCGCACCTTCCGCTCCAATCAACTTCATATGATGAGTTATCTTAAAGAAAAACAGTTAAAAACAACAATCTTTGAGAAAACAGCCTTTCATAAACCATATCCAATCATCAATAGCAATTTTCCTCAACTGTGCTGACTAATTGCTTCAACAGTGCCAGGGCGTCTTCCAGCTCCAATGAATAATGGCGCTGGGTGCCCTTTTGCTCGATGCTTACAATTTTTTGATCCCTCATGATTTTCAAATGATGAGAGACAGCTGGACGTGAAAGGGTGAGATGCTCTGTAATTTCATTGACGGTCAACGGCTCTTTTTCTGCCAATAATAAAATGATATCCTGTCGATAAGGATCACTTAACGTTTGAAATAGGGGGATACAGGCTCTAAATGTGTCGATTGCTTCCTTGCCCATACACATTCTCCTTTCCGTTGATTTATTTTCGTTCTTGAACTTTTCTTACAGTGGCTGTTACGGTTTTCCGCGGCAGGAAGCGAATCCCTGCAGCGAGAAGCTTGTTTTTTATGCCCGGAATAATGATGGACTTACTATTCATTAATCCATCTACCGCTTGGGCAGCTACTTTCTTTGCATCCATAACCCCGCTTGTGAATAACTTTGACTGGCCCAGTTCTGCCTTATCACTGAAGCCGGTTTCGGTTGGTCCCGGACAAAGCGTTGATACATGGACGCCAGTCCCGCTCAGTTCATTTTCAAGTGCTTCAGAAAAAGATAAAACGTATGCTTTTGTTGCATAATAAACCGCCATCAGTGGTCCTGGCTGAAATGCAGCTGTGGAAGCCACATTTAATATTTTCCCTTTGCCCCTCTGAACCATGTCTTTTGAAAATAGCTTTGACATAGCTGTAAGGGCTGACACATTTAATTGTATCATGTTCAATTCTTTATCAAGGTCGGTATCAGTAAAATCACCGAATAATCCAAATCCAGCATTGTTGATTAAAATATCGATTTGTATGTTCTCCCTTTTTAGCTCCTCATACAAATCCTGCGGCGCACCTTGTACAGATAAGTCCATACCTTTAACCAGTATTGTGTTATTGTATTTCTTTTCAAGGTCGTGCTTAATCTCTTCCATCTTTTCTTTGCTTCTTGCTGCCAATACGACTGTATGACCTTTTTGTGAGAAGATCTCAGCCATCTCGAGACCGATTCCATTTGAAGCTCCTGTTATTAACACTGTTTCTTTTTGCACGTTGATCACCTCTTTATTAGTTTAAACGTTTAAGTGTTTAAACATATAATATTACAGTTTTTTTAATAAGTCAAACTTACTGCCAACATAAAAAAATACCAGGCTTCTCCATTGGGAAGGACCTGGCATTTCTTCTTTTTACTCGACTCTTTTTGTAAAGTTTGTTGCTATTCATCAAAGTTTGTGCAAGGTTGATTTCAGCTGCAGGATGCTCGCTTTCCGAAGGACCTCACAAGAAGTGAGGTCCTTCGATATTGGCACAGGGCAAGGAACACTTCGGCGGCGGCACATCGCACCAAGAAGAATGCCTGGCATTTTCGAGGAATGTGCCGACATCCGCCAAATACCTCCTCGGCTTCGCCGGAGGGGTCTCATCTGACCCGCTAATCTCTCCGGAGTCTCACACATTCTGCTCCAATCAACACCAACTGATGAATTTTTTTTATAAAACCATTAAAAACAATAATCTTTTAGAAAACAGCCTTTTATTTAAACAGTATATTTTTCTACATCAATTAATTTTTCGGACGCTTCCCGCTTCTTAGCGATTATGTTGATTGGTGTGTGACGTGTAAATTTGCGAAGTGCAGAGAGCATCATGCGAAGACTGTCGCCATGCTCAACAGCAACGAGTGTTTCTTTAGCATGCTGTTCAATCTCATTGAATGCTTCTTGGCAGAAGATTTGCGTATAAAGCAATTTTTGCTTCGACTTATCCAGCCCGTTCTTCTCGATTGCTTTTTCAGTTCGAAGCACCACTGATTCCATTGCGTATGCATTTGAGACGATATCTGCAATGTTCACAAGTACTTCCTGCTCTTTGTCCAGTGCTTTGCCAAATTTCTGTGCAGCAAGTCCGGCGATCATCAGCCCTATTTTCTTTGCATTTTTCACTAAATATTTTTCTTGATCCAGCGCTTCATCGCCTACTTCTTCTGGCATCATCATCATTAATTCCTCTTGAAGGGCCTGGGCTTTCTGCAAGAGAGGAAGTTCACCCTTCATCGCTTTTCGCAAATAAGTTCCCGGCACCAATAGTCGGTTAATTTCGTTAGTTCCTTCGAATATACGATTGATGCGTGAATCACGGTACATTCTTTCAATCTCATATTCTTGCATGAACCCATATCCACCGTGCAGCTGAACACCTTCATCCACGATATAATCCAATACTTCGGAAGTGAAGAATTTATTCAATGAACACTCAATCGCATACTCCGCAATGGATTTTGCTACTTCAGCCCCATTTTTCACTTCTTCATCCGTTAATCGGCTCATGCGATCCTCGAATAGCCCAACAGTACGGTATACAGAGCTTTCCGCAGCATACAATTTTGATGCCATTGTTGACAATTTCTCTTTCGTTAAATTAAATGAAGAGATTGCCGTTTTGAATTGCTGACGTTGATTTGTGTATTGAACCGTTACTTCAAATGCCCTCTTACTGGCACCAACAGCACCTACGCCTAATTTATAGCGTCCGATATTCAAGATATTAAAGGCAATGACATGCCCTTTACCGGCTTCTCCCAATAGATTTTCAACCGGAACCTCGGCATCCTCAAGAATCAGCGTTCTAGTCGACGAGCTCTTTATCCCCATTTTCTTTTCTTCAGGACCAGTCGATACGCCCGGATACTCTCTCTCAACGATAAATGCAGAGAAATGTTCACCATCGATTTTGGCATAGACAACAAACACATCAGCGAATGCAGAGTTTGTGATCCATTGTTTTTCACCGTTCAAAATATAATGCGTGCCTTCTGCATTCAGCTTTGCAGTAGTTTTTGCACCGAGCGCATCAGAGCCTGAACCTGGCTCTGTCAATGCATAGGCTGCCAGTTTTTCCCCTGTTGCCAATTCAGGCAAGTATTTTTGCTTCTGTGATTCATTTCCGAACAGAACAATCGGTAATGAGCCGATTCCAACATGGGCGCCGTGCGAGATTGAAAAACCGCCTGCACGGGACATTTTTTCAGAAATTAAGGCAGAGCTTACTTTATCGAGCGCCAACCCGCCGTATTCTTCAGGCACATCGGCACCCAATAACCCAAGTTCCCCCGCTTGCTTAAGTAGTTTAACGGATCGGTCGAATTCATGGTTTTCAAGATGTTCCACTTCAGGAACTACCTCGTTCAACACAAAATCTTCCGTCGTTTTGGCAATCATTTTTTGTTCATCAGTGTAGTCCTCAGGAGTAAATACTTGCTCATATGAAACATCTTCAATTAAAAAACTTCCGCCTTTAACTAATTTATCCGTTTGATTTGACATATAAATGCCTCCTATTTTCTTAAATTAGATTTTAAAGTTGAAATCAATTTCATGAAATCAATTCGAATACTCCCGCTGCTCCCATACCGCCGCCGATGCACATCGTGACGACTCCAAATTGAGTATTACGGCGCTTCATTTCGTGGATCAAGGACAATGTCAGCTTTGCACCCGTGCATCCGAGCGGATGGCCAAGCGCAATGGCACCACCATTGACATTCACGATTTCCTCATTCAATCCCAGCTCTCGGATGACCTGGATCGATTGGGAGGCAAATGCTTCGTTTAGTTCAAATAGGCCGATATCAGAAAGCTCTAATCCTGCAATCTTCAGTGCTCTCGGTATGGCTTCAACCGGGCCGATCCCCATTACTTCAGGTCTTACCCCTGCAACCGCAAAGGATCTAAATTTCACCATCGGAGCCAAGCCGAGGGAGAGTGCTTTCTCTTTATCCATGACCATTACTGCAGCAGCTCCGTCACTTGTCTGCGAAGAATTCCCGGCAGTGACCGATCCTTTCACCGAAAATGCCGGTCGAAGTTTTGCAAGGATTTCACTTGTCGTATTTTCCCTGACTCCTTCATCTCTGGAGAATCTGATTTGCTTTTCTCTTAATTTATTTGATGAATCAATCGAGCGGACATTTACATCCACCGGGACGATTTCATCATCAAACTTTCCTTCTGCAATTGCTTTGGCTGCCTTTTGATGGCTCCTAACGGCGAACGCATCTTGATCCTCGCGGCTGACTCCATATTTAACCGCTACTTGTTCTGCAGTATGCCCCATGCTCATATAGTATTCAGGAGCGGTTTCTGCCAATGAAGCATTCGGCCTGACAACATGCCCCATCATCGGGACGAGGCTCATGGATTCTGCTCCACCTGCAATGACCGTATCTGAATGGCCCAGCATGACGCGTTCCGCTGCATAAGCAATCGATTGAAGCCCCGAAGAACAATAGCGATTGATTGTAATAGCCGGAACATTGGCTGGCAGTCCTGCCAATGCACCTATATTCCTCGCCATATTCAAGCCTTGCTCTGCCTCTGGCATAGCACAGCCGATAATTAAATCATCAATATTTCCATCATAGTTTCCTGCACGTTTTAACGTTTCTTTTACTACCAATGCCCCCAGGTCATCTGGCCGGACAGCGGCAAGTGTTCCTTTTCTCGATTTTCCAACTGGTGTTCTCGCTCCTGATACAATTACTGCTTCACGCATGTCGTTCCCCCACTTTCCATTTGTTTTCAACGTCTATATGTCAGTTGCGAAGCGGTTTTCCTTTTACAAGCATGTGCTGCATCCTTTGCTGTGATTTTTGTTCCCTAACAAGGCTCAGGAAGGCTTCCCTTTCTAAATCCAATAAATATTGTTCATCCACTTCTGTGCCATACGGGACTTTGCCGCCCGCGATCACATTTGCCAATTTCTTCGCGATTTTCAAGTCATGTTCAGAGATGAAGCCGGATAAATGCATGGATTGAGCTCCAAGAAGCAATGTTGCATAACCGCTTTCACCGACGACTGGTACTTTTTTGCGGATTGGCGCTTTATATCCCCTTTCATGCAAGGAAAGCACCGCTTGCTTGGCATCGTATATCAAATGATCGCCATTGACGCTTACTCCATCTGCATGGTTTAGGAAGTTATTGCTGCGCGCCTCGTCTCCTGAAGTTGAAACCTTTGCCATGGCAATCGTTTCAAACACTTTATTCGCTACTTTTTGCAAGTCGAATTCGATGCCATTTGGAAGGCTGTTCAAATGTTTGATGTAGAGTTCTTTATTGCCGCCACCGCCTGGAATCAATCCAACGCCGACTTCAACCAACCCCATATACGTTTCCATGGATGCTTGAACATGTGCTGCAGGGAGGCAGACTTCCGCACCGCCGCCAAGCGTCATGCCAAATGGCGCTGCTACAACCGGCTTGGAACTGTATTTCACTTTCAGCATAGCCTGTTGAAAATGGCGGACAACCATATCGATTTCAAAATCATTATCGTCCTGTGCTTCCATCAGGATCATTGCAAGATTTGCCCCGACACAGAAGTTCTTGCCTTGATTCCCAATCACAAGCCCTTTATAATTTTTCTCCACTTCATCCACAGCAAAATTAATCATTTGGATGATGTCCAATCCGATTGCATTGTTAGGCGAATGGAATTCAAGAACCGCTACCCCATCACCGATATCCACCAGACTGGCACCTGAGTTTTTCTTGATTAATTTCCCTTGTTTCTTCAATTGTTTTAAATTGATCACTTTTGGATTTACTTCTACATTTTGATAGTCGCCATTTTGGTAGAAGGATTCTACACCATCTTCATCCTTATAGAAAGAAGTGATGCCTTTTTCCACCATCTCCGCTACCCATTTCGGTACTGCAAGTCCCTGTTCTTTCATTTTACCGATCGACTTTTCCAAACCAATGGCATCCCATGTTTCGAATGGCCCAAGCTCCCAACCGAATCCCCATTTCATGGCACGGTCAATCGAAACGATGTCATCTGCGATGGTTCCAAGCAATTCAGCAGAGTAAGTAAGAACTGGTGCGATAATATCCCAGAGCAATTGCCCCGCTTTATCCTGTGAATATACAAGCGTTTTCAATTTTCCCTTTACGCCTTTTTCCTGCTTGCTCATTTCCAGTGCAGGCGTTCTTAATTTTTTTCTTTCCTCATATTCAAGCGTTTCTGGATTCAATTGCAGGATTTCTTTCCCTTGTTTTAAATAGAACCCTTGGCCTGACTTGCTTCCAAGCCAGCCTTTGTCCAGCATTTTCTTCATGAATGCAGGAACATCAAAGACTTCCTTTTCTTTTCCGTCTACTTGTTCATATACGTTGTTTGCAACATGGACAAATGTATCCAGACCAACGACATCCAGCGTGCGGAAGGTTGCACTTTTCGGACGTCCGATCAACGGTCCTGTGACAGAATCCACTTCACCGACACTATAGCCGCCTTTAAGCATTTCCTGAACAGTTACGAGGAGACCGTAAGTACCGATTCTATTCGCGATAAAATTCGGTGTGTCCTTTGCAAGGACGACTCCTTTACCGAGGACATCCTCCCCATATTCCTTCATAAACTTCACAACTTTATCATCAGTATGTTTAGTTGGGATCACTTCCAAAAGCTTTAAGTAGCGAGGTGGATTAAAGAAATGCGTTCCCAAGAAGTTCTTTTGAAAATCTTCAGATCTTCCTTCAGCCATCGCTTCCACTGAAATACCAGACGTATTGGAGCTGATAATGCTCCCAGGCTTACGGTATTTCTCGACTTTTTCAAATACTTTTTTCTTGACATCCAAATTTTCAACCACCACTTCAATGATCCAATCGCAATCGGATAGGGCAGCTAAATCATCTTCCATATTTCCAGCTGTGATTAATTGTAAATTATCTTTCACAGTCAGCGGTGCCGGCTTTTGTTTTAATAATTTTTTTAGCGCACTTTGGCTGAACCGGTTTCTCACTTGCGGATCCTCCAAGGTCAATCCCTTCGCTTTTTCATCTTCTGTCAATTCAGTCGGGACGATGTCCAGAAGCAATGCAGGAACCCCGATATTAGCTAAATGTGCTGCAATTCCTGATCCCATTACTCCAGATCCAAGAACAGCCGCTTTTTTAATGTGATGAGTCAAGGCAACTTCCCCCTTTGTGTATTTTGAATGAACACTCATTCATTTTATGCTCAAAAAAATTTCCCGCGAATGAGTTATAATACTTATACTATATAAGATTTTCTGAAATCTCGCAATAATTTAAACTTTAAAATAAGGTAAATTTTCTAAATATTTTTTGGCCGTTTCAAACATACTTAAATCTTTTTAAGGGCAAACTATGTCCGGAGGTGATTCCGGAATGGCCAAGCATAAAAAAGATCCATCAAAAGCTGCTGTCAGTGCAGCAAGTGTAAAAGGTAACGCTGGACCTACAGTCGAAGATGATGGCGGAGGAAAACGGAACAGCCAAAATAACCAATTCAAAAAACCTTAATTCAATGTTCTTAGTACAAAGGGTTGTGGAAGGTTGATTTCCGTGGAAGGACACTCGCTTTCCGAGGCGCGGGTGGTGAGCCTCTTCGCTTCGCTGCGGGGGCTCGTACCTTCCGCTCCAATCACACGATTCCCGCAATTTTTCTATAATTTTAGTCTTGAACTCCATTTATTCTGCCATTTAAACTCCACAACTGGCATGTCAAAATTCAATAAAAAAAAGAAGGCTGAATCATTTTCAGCCTTCTTGCAGTTTTTACTTTGCGATGACGCCTTTCAAAACAAACGCGACATTAGCAGGACGTTCAGCCAGACGGCGCATGAAATAACCGTACCAATCCGTGCCATAGGGAACATAGACGCGCATTTTATAGCCTTCGTTCACAAGCTCCAACTGACGCTCCGGACGAATTCCATAAAGCATTTGGAATTCAAATTGATCTTTAGGGATGTTATGCTCCTCTACGAGCTGTTTGGTATATTCAATCATGGAATCATCATGTGTCGCCACTGCGGTATAATTCCCATTTAGAAGATGCATTTTAATGATTTTTTTATAATTTTCATCTACGTCTTTTTTCTCAGGGAAGGCTACCTCCGGAGACTCTTTGTAAGCTCCTTTTACAAGGCGGAGGTTTGGTGAGTATGCATTAAGCTCCTCCATATCCTTCACTGTCCTGTATAAATATGCTTGAATGACCGTACCGATATTATCGAATTCGGACTTCAGCTGTTTAAAGATTTCAAGTGTTTTTTGGCAGCGGGAATAGTCTTCCATGTCAATCGTGACAAAGACATTATTTTGTGTAGCCGCTTCCAAAATCCTTCTCATATTATTCAATACGATTTCGTCGGAGATATCCATGCCCATGGAAGTCATCTTTAAAGAAAGCTGTGAATTCAAATGTTCTTTTCCAATTGCATTGATGGCAACAATGCAATTATCAGCCATTTCATTCGCTTCCCGTTCATTGTCGACAAATTCTCCCAAGTAATCGATCGTAACGACAAGGCCTTTATTATTCAAATCTTTTATCACATCGACTGCTTGCTTAATTGCTTCACCTGCAACAAACCTTGCTGCACCGAATCGCAAACCATAACGCTTTGCCAATTTAGTTAAAAACTTATTTTTAGATAAAAACAAGAAAAAGTTTCTCATGAGTTGTTCCATGATGTGATTCCTCCTAAACTATCAATCTTAATTAATGACACACCAAACAAATAAGAAATAATAAAAGCCTTAAGCAACGATGAAAACGCTTACTTTTGAGATAAAAAAATTATATTACAATAACCATTTCATCTTACTCAATAACATTATTTTATCATCTTTGAAAAACTTTGGATATAGTTTTTGTCAACGATTGCACAACTTTTTCTCTGTTTTTGTCGAATACTCTTTTTTATTCTTGGAATCATAATGAAGAAACAAAAAATGAAGGAGGTCGTTCAATGTATCAACAGCAGCAAGGGAACCAAATGCAGGAGCCTCCTGCGGTTTTAACCACAAAAGACACCCTATATATTAACGATATGCTTGCTTGGAATCTTTTGGCCATGAAAAAAGCCCATTTTGCAGCAAGCCAGTGTCAGGATCAGGATGTAAAGGCGAAAATCGATCAATGTGGTCAGATGCACCAGAGGCATTACGATCAAATACTTGCTCACCTCAATCAGCATGTTCAAAATAACAATCAATCCATGTAAGGAGGGGATAAAATGCAGCAGCAATCGTCCAATATTCAAAACACTTCCACCCCTGTTCCGCAAACACCGCAAATGAATGACAGGGATTTTATCAATGATGTTCTTTCAATGGAAAAATACATGACCGCTTCGTATTGCACAGCAATGAATGAAGCGAGTCATCAGGCATTTTATCAAGATTTGCTTGCCATCTTCACGGAAACGCAGAATGCTCAGCGTGACTTATTCAACACCATGTTCCAAAAAGGGTGGTATAAGCTTGAAAGTGCAGATCTGCAAAAGCTTAAGCAATCCAGTCAGCAACATCAGGGATATTCAACTCAATTCCCATATGGTCAGCACCTTCAATAGTATTGAAAGAAAACACTAAGCATACCGTTTTTCAACAGGTATGCTTTTCTTATTTATTCCTATAAAATATTTATATACATATGTTTGTTATGGGGGTAAAAACGTGCTGACAAGGAATTTAGCAAATAAAATCGTAATGGAAATGAGAAATCTGCTCAATGAAGAAATCATCGTTGCTAATCCCACCGGAATCATTATCGCTAGTACGGATCAAGAAAGGATCGGCGATTTTCACGAAGGGGCACTTCATACTTGCACCAAAAAAACACTTACTATCATTGCTTCAAATGATACCAAAAGATGGACGGGAGTGAAGCCCGGAATCAATCTGCCCGTCTTCTTTCATGAAGAGGTTATAGGCGTAATCGGGATAACTGGAGACCCAAGGACAGTTTCACCATTTGGGGAAATTGTGAAAAAGATGACCGAGCTTTTGATACAGGAGAACTATTATATTGAAGAAATGAACCTCGCAGCCAGGTCGCTGGAAGCTTTGGTTTTCGACTGGCTTGAAAAAGAGCCCATCGATGAATCCTTCAAGTCAAGGGCGGCTGCACTTGGTTTCGACCTTACCCTTCCTTTTCGGATCGCCTTAATTCACACCATAGCCTCATTTGGCACAAGGTTTCCTTCCTCCTTCATTTCGAATTGGAACCACCTCCATCCATCCCGTCATTTGATTAGATGGGGAAACGATCGACTCTTATACATCATGGATGCTTCGGCAATGAGGCTCCTTCATGATGTCAGGGATGATCTTCTCTCATTGAAATCAATGTTGGAATCTGAGCTTCAATGTTCCGTTGCCATAGGAGTGGGCTCGTCTATAGATGCTGTTAAAATCAGGATATCCTATCAGCAGGCCGAGCGGGCATTGAAATCTGCTGCTGCAACGGAAGAGATCATATTTGAATCTGACCTGACAATTGAAATGATCACACAGGAAATAAATAAAGATATCCAAAAACAATACTTAGCAAGAACGATTTCCCCCCTGTTGGACAATGATAATTTATTGAGCACCCTTCAGGCATTTTTTCACTGCAACATGGCCTTTAATGAAACAGCAAGTTATCTTCACATTCATATCAATACCTTGCATTATCGCCTGCGAAGGATCGAAGAGATGACCGGTCATAGCCTTAAAACGGCAAAAGGATTAGTTGCTCTTTATATTGCGCTTTCCTTTTTGGAGGATTCAACAAAATTATTCGAATAGATTGCCATTTTTTCAGTTGATTATACATAGAGTTTCTATCCTTCCTTTTCTATACTTATAAATAACAGGTCTTTTCATAATAAATCTAAGATCGTATGAGGTTGATTTCCGCGGAAGGATGCTCGCTTTCCGAGGGGCGGGCGGTGAGCCCTCAGGAGTCTCGCACCTTCCGCTCCAATCAACATCTAAGGGCGAATGATTTACAAGATATCCTTTTAAAAACAACAATCTTTTATAAATTCGCCTTTTGTCATGTTTGTTGATTTAACTATGAATCAATGGATTCCTATAGAAAAGAATCTAAATAGAACAGATCGGAGGTAGCAAGATGATTTCTACAAAAGTATTACAGGAATTTCAATCAATCGTCGGTGTTGAAAATGTCGATGATTCAAAAGCTGGCAGATTAGTATATTCCTATGATGCAACACCTCAATTTCAATCCATGCCTGATGCCATCGTAGCCCCAAGAACCACAAAGGAAGTAGCGGAATTGCTGAAGGTGTGCAATGCACACCAGATTCCCATTGTTCCAAGGGGATCGGGAACAAACCTTTGTGCAGGAACATGCCCTTCGGAAGGGGGGATCGTTCTCCTGTTCAAACATATGAACAGGCTTTTGGAGCTCGACCACGAGAATTTAACGGTGACCGTCCAGCCTGGAATCATTACGCTTGACCTGATTAATGAGGTAGAAAAACATGGTCTTTTCTATCCCCCAGACCCTAGTTCGATGAAAATATCAACGATCGGAGGGAACGTCAATGAAAACTCCGGCGGTCTGAGAGGGCTTAAATACGGAGTGACGCGCGATTATGTACTCGGATTGGAAGCCGTCCTTGCCAATGGAGATATTATCAGGACCGGGGGAAAGCTGGCCAAGGATGTTGCCGGGTATGACCTGACTAGATTATTAGTCGGTTCGGAAGGCACACTTGCAATCATAACGGAAGTGACGCTTAAATTGATCCCAATGCCGGAATCAAAGAAAACCTTGCTCGCACTTTATGAAGACATGGATGCTGCAGCCAAAACCGTCTCCAGCATCATCGCTGATAAAATCATCCCAACCACTTTGGAGTTTCTCGATCAGCCAACCCTCAAGGTCGTCGAAGATTTCGTTAAGATTGGACTTCCTACCGACGTGAAAGCTGTCCTACTGATTGAACAGGATGGGCACCCGGATATTGTCGCAAGGGATATTGAAAATATAACCAAAATTTGTTTAGCAGAACGCGCTGTTTCGGTGCAGGCAGCCAAGTCTGAGGAGGAAGCAGAAGCATTGCGTACTGCAAGGAGGTCTGCTTTATCCGCCCTTGCCCGTTTGAAGCCCACTACTATTTTAGAGGATGCAACCGTTCCCCGTTCTCAAATCGCCAATATGGTCAAAGCCATCAATGAAATTGCAATCAAACATCAATTAAATATTTGTACATTCGGACACGCCGGTGACGGAAACCTCCATCCGACAGTTCCTACGGATGCCCGCAATTCAGAAGAAATGGAACGAGTTGAGCTGGCTTTTGCAGAAATTTTCGCTCATGCCATCGACCTTGGCGGAACGATAACGGGGGAACATGGAGTAGGAATGATGAAAGCCCCCTACTTAGAATGGAAACTTGGGAAAGAAGGGATTGCTGCAATGAAAGCAATTAAATCTGCCCTCGATCCGCTTAACATTCTAAATCCAGGAAAGATATTTGCCAAGGACTCGAGAAAACGCGTGGTGATTTCTAAATGACGACCATGAAAGAACAAAAAAACATCCAAGAACAATTCAAAACAAGGATGAACGAGGATGAACTCCTTAATTGTATGAGGTGTGGATTTTGCCTTCCTTCCTGCCCAACCTACATCGAGTCAGGATACAATGAAGCTCATTCACCCAGGGGGAGAATCGCCCTCATGAAGGCTGTCGTGGACGGAATCATCGAACCGGATGAGGATGTCGAGCATTCCTTGAATTTGTGCCTTGGCTGCCGTGCATGTGAGCCAGTCTGTCCTTCAGGTGTAAAATACGGCCATTTATTAGAGGATGCCAGGGATATTATACATCAGAACAAAAAACATTCCTTGCCTGCAAGAATCACGAGAAAGGTGGCTTTTGAAGGATTGTTCCCTTATCAGAATCGAATGAGGGCAGTCACGAACCTTCTCGGTCTTTATCAGCGATCCGGCCTGCAGAGTGCCGTTAGAAAAATCGGTTTGATGAACTTTCTACCAGACCACCTCTCTTCCATGGAGAAGGTCCTTCCTTCAGTGCCTAAAATGAAAGAAATGGGAAATCGCCCTGTCCACCTCAAGGCAATGGGGCAGAGAAAAGCGAAAGTGGCATTTTTCAGCGGATGTTTAATGGATACAATGTTCATGACGACAAATAATGCTACATTGAAGCTTCTGCAGATTGCCGGGTGTGAAATCCATATCCCTGAGAAACAAGCGTGCTGCGGTGCGCTCCATGGCCACAGCGGAGAAAAGAATCAAGCCAAGGAAATGGCCAAGCGCAACATTGAAGCCTTTGAGGGCATCAATGCAGATTATATCATCACGAATGCAGGGGGCTGCGGTGCATTCTTGATCGACTATGACCATCTATTAAAGGACGATCCCAACTACTGTGAGCGGGCCGTTCATTTTAAGTCAAAGCTAAAGGATTTATCCAACATACTGGTCGAATTGAACTTTCATGAGGATCAAAACCTCAGCCTTCCCCCTCAAAGTGTGACATACCAGGATTCATGCCATTTGCGAAATGTCATGAATACGAAACATGAGCCAAGGACCCTTCTTCAGTCCATCAACGGCATTCGTTATATCGAAATGAAGGATGCCGACCGCTGCTGTGGATCAGCAGGAATTTACAATATCGTAGAAGCAGAGATGTCGATGCAGATTTTGGATCATAAAATGAAAACAGCCAAGCAAACGAACGCCGCAACAATCGTAACAGCCAACCCTGGATGTCTGCTGCAAATGAAACTCGGAATCGAACGTGAAGGACTCAGTCACAAGATGCAAGCTGTCCATATCGCTGATTTTCTGCTGCAGGCAGTTGATGGCAAAGAATGACTCTGAATATTCAAACCTCTGAATATTCGAAAGGGAACGGCTGGATCAAAAAAACTCCTGTATGTCTTGGAGACATACAGGAGTTTTCATTATTCCTTCGATTCCTTTGCCCGATGCTCTTCATTTAACTTCTTAATTTCCAAAATAATATTTTTCATTTCTTCTTTGCCTTCCGGATACAGCCCATTCCAATGCTTGGCCAATGCCGGCATTGTTTTGGAAATATACGTGTACAAGGCCCATATTTTCACTTTTTCATTCAATTCAGGTGTCGCATCACCTGTCAGAAGTTCTGTATATTTATCGATCAACGCTTCAAACTGTTCGACAAATTCTTCATTCATCGTAAGTCCGCCTTTCATTTTGGATTAACATCAGCATAACGGACAGGTTATGTACCGTCTACCTTTTTATCTTTATAAAGGTTGCGTTCTTAGAGATTGCCGTTTTTTTACGATTTTATTTAAAAACTCACTATTTGTTGTGATTGGAACGGAAGGTGAGAGACTCCGAAGGGATGAGCGGACAAGAAGAGGAAGCTCACCGCCCGCCACTCGTAAAGCGAGCATCCTGAAGCGGAAATCAACAATACTCTACATCATTTCGCAAACAGAAATTCATAAATCTCCATATTACGGTAACAATAACCTTATGTATAGAACCGACGACATTGGGGTGAGATGAATGTGGCCTTTTTCCCATAAAAAAAAGAAATCCAGCAGCGAACAGAAACAAAGCCCTAAACAAACTTACCAGAGCTTTCAGGATGAGGCTGCAAAATCCGAGGATTTCAAAAAGATTTACTATTTGAACAAAGAATCCAATTTGAAGTTTTGCTTTGAATTCATATCCACTCTTGTCGATGAAGACATCCTGCAAAAAGATGTGCTTCCATACTTATTAAAACGGCCATTCACTCATATCGAACAAATTCAGGATATCCTTCCCATCGCAGATATGACCATCAGCGATGATGTCACCCAAATTGAACAAAAGCTCTTTAACGGGTATGTCCTTTTGAAGCTGGAAAATGAAAAAAAGAAATTCGCCTTCATTGCCGCCCAAAAGGAAATTGTAAGAAGTGTGACACAGCCTGAAGTGGAATTCAGCGTCATTGGCCCGAAGGAAGCATTCGTCGAGTCCATCGATCAAAATATCAACCTTGTCCGAAAGCGGCTCCCGATAAAAGAACTCGTTGTAGAGCGGTTTGTCATCGGCAGTCTGTCCAGGACACAGGTGGGGGTCCTCTATATTGACGGCATTACCAATAAAGAAAATATCAATACCGTCAAACAAAGAATTCAAGCTATCGACTTTGATCAAATCAATGACAGTTCCTACGTTGAACAATTAATAGCAGACAATTCCCATTCGATCTTCCCGCAGCTTGTCGACACGGAGCGTCCGGATCGCACAGCAGCGGTCTTGTCGGAAGGGAAAATTGTCATCATAGTCGATGGATCTCCGCTTGCTTTGATCGGACCGACAACGCTAGTCGAATTTTTCAATGCGTTTGAGGATTATTTTTTAAATTGGTATATTGCCTCATTCCTTCGCCTGCTTCGCGTCTTTTCGGTATCATTTTCTGTCCTGATCACACCGATATACGTTGCCGGCCTCACCTATCACTATGAGCTGATTCCAAAGGATCTGATGGCAACATTGATCACCTCAAGACAGCAAATCCCGCTTCCACCCATTCTGGAAGCGCTGTTTTTGGAATTAACCATTGAACTGCTCCGGGAAGCAGGGGCAAGGCTGCCTACAAAGGTCGGACAGACGATCGGTATCGTAGGCGGTATCGTGATTGGGACCGCATCGGTGGAAGCAGGACTGACAAGTAATGTCCTTCTTATTATCGTAGCGCTGGCGGCACTTGCTTCTTTCACAACGCCTGTCTACAAAATGGGCAACACCATCCGGATTCTGCGCTTCCCATTCTTGTTATTTGCACAGCTTTGGGGACTGCTTGGCATTGTGTTTTGTTTTTCGATTTTGATGACGCACCTGCTTCAGCTCACATCTTTGGGAAGGCCATTTTTGGAACCACTTTATCCTCCAAGATGGAATGATTTAAAAGACGCTCTGATACGGCTCCCCTATAATAAACAAGCAATTCGTCCGGAATATTTAAGGACTGAAAAACCTGTAAGATTCAAAAAGAAAGACGCCACCCGCAAGATTGATATAGACGAGTAGCAACGGAGGTTATCACATGCAGTCCATCCCTGAATCAAGAAAGATCTCTCAATACATCGTTTTCTTCACGGTGACATCCATGCAGGTTGGGGTCGGTGTTTTAGGGTTTCAGCGCATCATCGCCAAAATTGCGGGCTATGATGCATGGATGAGTATTTTGATCGCCGGAATTGCCACACATATCGCTATGTTTATTATTTATCAAATTTGCGAAAAAGGCGATGGGGATTTATTAAACGCACAAAAGATGGTTTTTGGAAAGTGGATTGGAAATGTGTTCAATCTTTTCTTTGCAATTTATTTTTGTCTACAATCCATCACTGTATTAAGGACTTACTTAGAAGTCATCCAAGTATGGATGTTTCCTACGCTATCTAATTTCTGGTTCAGTCTATTGTTTTTACTGCTTGTACTTTATATCGTCAATGGGGGATTCAGGGTCGTCGCAGGGGTATCTTTCTTCGGGACGATTCTCCCCAGCTATTTGTTGCTGCCATTCCTTATGGCCATTCCCCACTCGGATTACCGAAATTTATTGCCTGTTTTCAATAGTTCCATAATGGACATCCTTAACGGTACATATAGCATGTCTCTTACGTATCTAGGCTATGAGACCCTTTTGGTTTACTTCCCTTTCATCAAAGAACCGCAAAAATCCAAAAAATGGGCACACCTTGGACTTCTTGCGACTACGATGACCTACTCATATATAGCCATCATAACATTTGGCTATTTTAGTCAAGGGCAGCTGCAAAAAACGATATGGGCTACCCTATCCTTATGGAAAATTGTTGAGCTCCCATTTGTGGAAAGATTTGAATACATCGGCATCGCCAATTGGTGTTTGATCATCCTGCCTAACATATGCATTGCACTTTGGTGTGCAAGCAGGATCATGAAAAGGACCTTTCCTATCACCCAACGTGCCTCCGTCTTAATTTTGGCCGTTGTCTGCTTGGTGGCGGTTTCTCTCTTTGAAACGAGGCTTCAAATCAATTCATTGAACGATATCCTTGGAAAGGTAGGCTTTTACCTCAATTTTGTATATGTACCCCTTCTTTTTCTATTATTGCTGTTTGTTAGGAAGGTGAAAAAGAAGTCATGAAAAAATGGATTATTCTACCTCTTTGTTTAATGATCTTAACCGGATGTGTGGAACAAGAAATTATCGACGATTTAAATATTGAGACGGCTGCAGGCTACGATAAGGCACAAGGCAAAAATATTTTAGGAACAGCCCTTTTTCCGGCATATCAAAAGGATAAAACGATTGAGAATGTCACCATGTCAGCAATCGGGAAATCCAGCCGGGACATTTTGGCCAATCTGGAAAAACAATCTACAGAACCACTTGTCACCGGGAGTTTACAAGTCGTACTATTCGGGGACACCCTCGCACGTCAAGGCTTGGTCCCGCTTGGGGATGCCCTTCACCGCGATGCAAGCATCGGTGCAAGGATCTTCCTGGCTGTGACTGAAGACGGGACAGCGCAATCACTGCTTCAGGGCAACTATGGAAATCGCGGAAACGGAATGTATATCTATAACCTGCTCAATCACAATATTAAATCGAGGGATGTCCCGACGACCAATCTTCACGATTTCTTGTTTGACTATTATCAGCATGGAAAATCACCTTTTTTGCCTTTGTTAAGGCAAATCGGACCAAACCAAATGGAGATTTCAGGGATTGCAGTATTCGATCAAGATAAATATGTCGAAAAAATCAATGCAGACCATATGTTCTTCTTTAAACTGCTCGTAGATAAATACAGCGAAGGCACACGAGTCGTGCAGTTAAAAAAGGAACGTGCAGCCATCAGGAGCATCGACTCCAAAAATAAAATAAAAATCATCCGACACGATGGAGAGGTGTCGGCAGTCATCAGCATAAAAGTGAAGGGAATCATTCGTGAATATACAGGGCAAGGCTTGAACCCAATAAAAATAAAACAAATAGAAAAAGCATTTAAGCACGATGTCCAACAACATTGCGATGCCATGGTCAAAAGATTTCAGGAACTTGGAGTCGATCCGATCGGAATCGGTTTCAGAGTGTCTAATTCAGACCGTTCGTTCGACATTAAAAAATGGCGGCAGCAATATCCAAATATCAAAATCACCGTCAAGCCGGAAATCATCATCACGGAATCCGGTACGGTGGAATAATAGAAAAGGCTGATGTTGTAACACCTTTCCATAAAGAAATTCATCATATGGGATTGATTGGACGGAAAGCGAGCATTCTGCAGCGGAAATCAACTTTGCACAAACTTTGAATAATAGCATCAAACATAATGAAAAGAGACTATTAAAAATATAAAAAAAGGCTGTTCCATCATTCCTGGACAGCCTTTTCTTATCATGCTTCAGAAGAAAACATATATTTTTTATAATGGTAGCGGATCGAGAAAATCAAGCCTATTGCAAACATATTTCCCATGATCGAGCTCCCTCCATAGCTGATGAACGGCAGGGGAATCCCGGTAATGGGGAGAAGTCCGATGGTCATGCCGATATTCTGGAATACGTGGAAGGTGATCATCGCAATGACGCCGGAGCAAATATAGGAATAAAAATCATTCTTTGTCTCCAGACCTGCCTTTGTAATATGATAAATCAGCATAAAAAATAGGCTGACCAAAACACTGCCACCGACAAATCCGAACTCTTCCCCTACGATGCTGAAAATAAAATCCGTATGATTTTCCGGAAGATACACATCGCTATGGCCAAATCCTTTGCCCCCAGTCTCACCAGATCCGATCGCAAGCAGCGATCTGGTCAATTGGTATCCTGTCCCGCTTTGGTTGTTATAAGGATCAAGCCAAGAATAAATCCTGCTGAGCTGATACTTATGTACATGCAAATACTTTTCCAAAATATCGGGATACCAAATAACCAACGAAAGAACTGCTGCAGCAATCATAGAAAAACCGCCAAAAATGGGTATGAGAAGCTTCCAAGTGATCCCGGAAACAAAGATAATCCCCAATAAAATGGCGATAAAGACGAGGGACGTTCCTAAATCCGGCTGTTTCATGACAAGAAGCAATGGAATGAACGTCACGATCCCAAGCTTAATCAGCAGCCAGAAATCACTTTTCAATGTTTTGATCAAATTCTTCTGATGATGGTCGACCACCACTCGGGAGAGTGCCAGTATCAAGAACACCTTCACGATTTCCGAAGGCTGCAGCGACCCTACACCCGGTAATTGAAACCAGCTTTTCGCCCCATTGATTCTTGGCGCGATGCTCTCTGGTGCAACAATCAGCAAAAGAAGTAAAAATAGCCCCACACCATAGAAGTACCAGGACAATTTTTTTAATTGATCTGAATCGAATTGAATGACGATGGAGATGATACCGACCCCAACACCATACCACATGACCTGTTTTAGTAAGAAATTCCCGCTGTACTGCCCTGTTTGCTGAGCACTATAAATGGAAATACAGCTGACAATGAACATGAGCATCAAACTAAGAACAAGCCCATAATCAATTTTGCTTGTTGAATTTTGCTGAGAAGTCATCACTTCGTCTCCTCTTTATCAATAAAGTACATGATATTATTATACTGAAACAATGCATTGAAACAAATGAACAAATCGATTTGGGAAAAATTTCACACAGAAAAGCACGGCCGGGTTGATCAGAGGGAATGCTGAGCAGATCCCCTCCTGGATCAAGCATCTTTTTTCAAACCAGCCTGTTCATTCATGATTTTCTCTAATTTAGTCGAGAGCAAATATGGCATCGGTGCAGAACGAAATCTCTTGAAGCCCATTTTTCGCTGCTTATAAATGAGCACAAGAGATGCGTTTTCTTTTCTTTGATCCCATTTATACCGTTCAATATCTTCCCAAGGTACGAGTAATCCGTTTATTAATAAGCCGCGTTCCCTGATTTCAATGATATTGCTGAAAAACAAGATATATGGGAGCGCCGAAAAGGCAGTCAAACCATAGAATGGTTCTACAAATACATTGTAGCTCCATGCAAATAAAACAAAAATGATCCAAGCATATGCTAAATAGATTCCAGTTCGATAAAGCCGATCCTCCGATGTTTTCCATCGAATGAAAAGGCTGTATTCATCGAATTGCTGATTTTTTGGATATTCAACCTTCCCAAGTCGACCTCTTTGATGAAAATTGATGATCAGTTCAAAATAAACAAATATGACGATTCCACAGACTAGAGTGATAAAAGATATATGTATGAAGTTCCCTATATCCATCCCTTTAAGCCTATCCCTCAAATATGATTGTCTGTTTATTATCAGAACTTGCTTTACACGCTTCGATCAGTCGAATGACGTTCAATGCCTCTTCCGCTGTCACAGGTGGTCGCACGCCTTCCCGGATCGAACGATGAACCCCAAGATAATATTGCTTATAATCTCCTTGTTCCGAAGGGAGCGTTCTCGTTTCAAGTTTGCCCGAGCTGTTCATCTTGGAAAGCCTCCCGTACAAATCCGGGTCCTCTTTTCCCCAATCAGCTGCAATCGGGTTTCCGCCTGCCTTCAGTGCATCCTCCTGTCCATCCATACCGAATTTGACAAAGGAACCTCTGTCCCCGTGCAGTTGAAATCTTGGGCCTTGATCAGGAACGATAGAAGAGGAATGAAGGATGACCTTCATCTGCCCATATCCCAGGACAATATGGAAATAGTCCTCTGCTTTTTCCGGATCCCTTTGTGCATCTACATCAGCCGACACCCAGTCAGGAAAGCCAAAAAGCTGTAAGGTTTGATCGATCAGATGCGAGCCCAAATCGTATAAAACACCTGATCCGGCAATGGCGTTTTCCTTCCAGCGATCCTTTACTTGCGGGCGGAATCGATCGAAGTGTGCTTCATAAGAATAAAGGTTCCCCAGCTCCTCATGCTCAAGTAGGGATTGAATCGTCAGAAAATCTGCATCCCATCTGCGATTATGGAAGATGCTAAGCATTCTTCCTTTTTCTTTTGCCAGGTTGCAAAGCTCTATTCCCTCAGCGGAAGTTACGACGAATGGCTTTTCAACCACTACATGCTTCCCAGCCACAAGACATTTTTTTATCATATCAAAATGGAGATGATTGGGGGTCGTAATGATGACCAATTCAACATCATGATCATCCAAAACCTCCTCCAGCTTCCCCACTACGGTTGTATCCGGAATATCCGATTTCACTTTTTCCTCATTAGCGGACATTACCTTTTTCAAGTGAAACTGCGGCATATTTTTGAGAAAAGGGGCGTGGAAAGTCGATCCAGAGAATCCATATCCAATCAGCCCGGTATTAATTGCACTCATAGTTTCCTCCAAGCCTTCAATTTTATCTAAGACTATACTATCATAATATTATGTGTGGATGGATACTCACAATTGAAAAATTGCTCATTTGCCGGCTACCATATAAAATAAGGATGGATAGATAAAGGAGGAAATAAGACATGCAAGGAATCAAAAATATCGAAACATTCGAAGAGCTCATTGAAAACCAGGAGCCGATCGTCGTGAAATTTTTCGCTGACTGGTGCCCTGACTGTAGAAGAATGGATATGTTCATCGATGAAATCATCGATGAGTATAACAATTATAAATGGTATGAATTAAACAAGGATGAAATGCCTGAGCTGGCTGATAAATATGATGTCATGGGGATTCCCAGCCTATTGATATTCCAAGATGGCAAGAAGATCGCTCATTTGCACAGCGCAAATGCAAAATCCCCTGAGCAAGTGAAAGAATTTTTGGAGTCTGTGTAAAAGCTTCCCATTGAGGAAGCTTTTTTATTTGGTGTTTTCTTAAAGGGTTGGTTTTATCTGCGAAATCGGACCTTTTATCTGCGAAAATTTCAATATATCGATTATTCGAGTGAATCCGACATTCTCCGCTTCTTTTTACTTAAAATGGAGATTGAAGGATCACCTCCCCCCTCAGAAAACGAGCATCCTGCAGCAAAAATCAACCACGTCTTTTCATAAACTTTTTTAAAAAACCCCTCCACCCCCTTCCCATTTAAAGGAAAAAAACATATAATATATTTAGATGTTTATCTAAATGTCTAAAAGAAAGGAAAAGGGATATGAATTCTTCTTTTAAAGCATTGTCAGATCCGACCAGAAGGAAAATCCTGCAGCTCTTGAAGAAGGGCGATTTAACGGCAGGGGAGATTGCAGAGCATTTCAACATCTCTAAGCCAAGCATATCTCACCACTTAAGCGCTTTGAAACAAGCAGAATTGATCTTGGACGAAAGGCAGGGACAGCACATCGTCTATTCGCTGAATTCCACTGTCGTACAAGAAATCATGTCCTGGTTTATGGATTTTTTAGATGATAAGGGGGATACTCGACATGAACAAAAAAAATAAATTCTGGGATTTGCATGATGCTATAATTTTCTTCATTTGCTTGATTCCGATTTTCATCGCTTTGATCTACTATAAAGATCTTCCCGATTCAATGGCTATCCACTTTGGTCCAAGTGGGGAGGCAGATAACTACCAATCAAAGAGTATGTTCCTTGTGATCCTGGTGCTTACAAATCTCGGCGTCTCGCTGCTTGTGAAATTCAGCCGATTTATCGATCCACGCAAACAGAATTACAGTAAATTTATGCGAGCTTTTTTGAAGACAAGATACATCATAGCGGTTCTTCTTGGAGGCATAGGTACGGCAACCATCTATTTCAATCTTGGGTATGCAATCGATATTAAGCTGATTGTCCTCATCGGAGTCGGAGCCGTTTTTATCGGTCTTGGAAACTACATGGGACAGCTGCGGTCCAATTTCTTCATCGGCATCCGGACTCCTTGGACACTGTCCAGCGAAGAGAATTGGCGAAAGACCCACCGATTGGCAGGTCCATTATTCATGTTATGCGGAGTCCTTTTCATGATCTGCGGGTTTTTGCCGGGCGAAATTGCCTTTAAAGTGATGCTCGGGATTATTTTTCTTCTTGCCTTGTTTACTTATGGCTATTCGTATTACCTCTTTAAAAAAGGAATATGAGCAGCGGGAAATCCCACTGCTCATTTTTTTTGGGCAATGATGTAAAAACGGTGGGCTTTTACATCAAAGAAGCCTTTACTTTCAATCTCTTGATGAAGTTTAAATAAAAAATCCCTATATTTTTCGATCGAGAAATCATTGATTTGCCAAGGGATCGCCTTCAAGTAATAAATGACGGCTCCTATATCATAGAGGCGCGTGACCGGGTAAGCCTCATCTGACGTGGTGATGGAAAAGCCCGCTTCGATAAGCTTGTCAATGGCTGTTTTCAAATTCCAATCGGAGTAATCGAATTGATCAAGTGCGTCAAGCTCGATATTCAATCGCTGTAAATCGAGTCCGCCCACCTGCTGAGTAACGAATGTCCCTCCATCCTTAAGGACTCGTTTAACCTCTGATGCGTCAAATGATTCGTGCCGGTTAATGACCAGTTCAAATTGGTCATCCTGAAAGGGCAAGAGATCATCTTCGCCTACCTCCTTCACTTCGACACCGATCGGTTCCAATCGGTCTTTCGCGATGGAAATATTCGGTTGGTATCCTTCCGTTGCATATGTATTTTCAGGCAGGGGCATGATCATGGAAAGAAATTCTCCTCCACCCGTTCCCATATCCAACATGGTGTCAACAAGCTGTTTCTGTTTCATCACTATCGATCCGTAGCTCCATGGAAGTGGTTCTGTATCCATGCGGTTCGTTTCGGCGAGAAATGAAAAATCCCAGCCGCTGAAAGGGCTCTCGGCTTGTTTCACATAGTATTCAAATAATTCCTCTACACTCAATGGCTTTCTCCTTCCTTATCCAATTTTTTTTTGAATTGTAACATAATGAATGAAAATAAAATAGCAGAATGGCCCATGGCATCCTGCTAATCCATACCTATTGATTTATGTGTTGTCACGAAAGCTTCAAAGTATCTTCAATGGCCGCCCGTAAATGTCCGTTATGCTTTTGGAGCATTTCGGCAACTTCAGGACCTTTCAATCCAGTTACCAAAGAAAGGATCGCCGGCTTTGCCGATTTGAATTCCTTCATCGCGGCGTCCGCTTCTTCTAACGTCACACCTGCTGCCTCAGCAACAATCAGCTTTGCCCTCTCTTTCAGCTTTTCATTGGATGCCATGACGTCGACCATTAAATTGCTGTAAACCTTGCCCATTTGAATCATCGTACCTGTCGAAAGCATATTAAGGATAAGCTTTTGTGCTGTACCAGCTTTCATTCGGGTAGATCCGGTCACTACCTCAGGACCTACTTCGGCAACGAGGGCCTCATCAGCGACGGCTTCCATCTCGGACTGTGGGGTGCACACAAGGGCCGCGACCTTAGCCCCGAGTTCTTTCGCTTGTTTCATCGCAGCAATCGTATAGGGAGTCCTGCCGCTGGCAGCGATGCCGATGACTACATCGTTTGGTCCCACCTTTTTAGCGGTGATGTCTTCCCTGCCTTTTTCCTCGTCATCTTCCGCCCCCTCGAGGGCATATTGGATCGCTTGATCGCCGCCGGCAATGATGGCAATTACCTGATCTGGTGATGTCCCGTAAGTCGGTGGACATTCGGAAGCATCCAGGATCCCAAGTCTCCCGCTTGTTCCAGCCCCTATATATATCAGTCTTCCCCCCTTCTTCATACCTGCCACGATCCAATCGATTACCTTGGCAACCTGAGGAAGAATGGATTCAATGGCTGAAGCCACCGTTTTATCTTCATCATTGATTTTCTTCACCATTTCCAAGGTAGATACTTGATCGATATCGAATGTATGATCATTTCGTTTTTCCGTTAATATATTTTGAAGGTTCATTTATTTCCCTGCCTTCTGTAGTATTTTTTTATGGTCCCCTCCTGGAGGCAGTGTGATATTCCCGAGTATGACCGATGAGGATGCCCCCGTCACCCGGGGGACATTCACAGCTTGTTGATGGATGGTCTCATTGGCCAACACGGCAAAGGCGATCGCTTCCTTTGCCTCAGAAGAAAAGCCGATATCTTCCTGTGTTCCAATATCGACATCAGGCATCAGCTTCCTCAGCATCGTCATCAATGTTGAATTATAGCTCCCTCCGCCGCCGATGATGACTTGATCGATCTTCAGCTTGGGAAAAATAAACGATTGATAGGACTTGGCGATGGAAGCGGCTGTAAAATAGGTGGCAGTGGCGATTAGATCTTCAGCCGGTTTGTGGCCATGATCACGTAAAAAAGCATCGGTGAAGCCTTTTCCAAACAGCTCCCTTCCTGTGGATTTGGGAGGAGCCTTTGAGAAAAAGTCCATTCTGAGCCATTCCGCTACCATTTCTTCATCAACGATGCCAGCTGCTGCCCATTGTCCATTTGGATCATAAGGGCTTCCTTTTAAACGGAGACTTAATTCATCCATGACCATGTTTCCGGGTCCCGTATCAAAAGCAAACACGTTTCCCAGGTTCATCCCTTTTGGCAGGACGGTGACATTTCCAATACCGCCAATGTTCTGCAGGGCCCGATTCTTTTTGGGGTCGTTATACAAGATGCATTCTGTATATGGCACTAAGGGAGCACCCTCCCCGCCTGCTGCCATATCCATTGCCCTGAAGCCGGATACCACCATCGTGTTTGTCTCATGAGCGATCACTGCTGCCTCTCCAATCTGAAGTGTGGATTTAGTATACAGGTCGCTTCCATTGGGAATGTGATAGATTGTCTGGCCATGCGAACCGATCAAATCAATGACATCAAGCGGCACCCCTGCTTCTGTGCATACATGCCTAACAGCATCGGCAAATTTCTTTCCTAATTTAAAATTCAAGCTGCAAATGGAGGCAGCATTTGATAGATCGATATCCATGCTATCCAGGATTTCTCTTTTCAATGTTTCTTCAAACGGCATCGTAGAAAAGTGAAGAAGGTCCACCTTGGAATCCATGCCGTATCCTTTTATTTTGACGATCGCGGCATCGATCCCATCGACCGATGTTCCTGACATCAATCCAACGACGATCTTTTCCATCGGTCCGTCCCCTTTGCCATCTGCCATGCATAGATCGCCCCTGCAGCCGGTGAGCTTTCTGATGGAGCCCATTTGCTCCCTTCGTAAAGCATTTCAAGCTGCTTCTTAAACTCTCCTTGAACGAATTCATTTTTTTCAAGCAAACTTCCTTTAATGCTGACAAGCACCTTTTCCCTCTGAAAATCCAGTTTTTTCAGCAGGAAATAGGTTTGCTGCGCTAATTGTATTCCTGCTTGTTGAAAAAGGGAGTTGGCATGTTCATTCCCTTTTAGCGCCATTTCATATATATGGGTGGATAATGCCGCAATCTGATCTTTGGTAGATTGGTAGACAAATCCTTTTAAATCATTGGCTTCCTTCAGCTGAAGCACGCGCATGATGGATTCGCTCAAGTCTGTAAATGGGATTCCTTTGTCTGCACATATCGCAATTTGTCTGCACGCCTCCATCGCAATATGATAGGAGCTTCCCTCGTCGCCAAGAAGATGTCCCCATCCTCCTGTGTATCCTTCTTTTTTTCCATTTCTCCCAAATGAAACCGAACCCGTTCCCGCAATGGTGACCACACCGTCGCTCCCTTTTAATAAGGAGAAATGGGCCAGCTCGGCATCATTCATTAATAGGATTGGGATTGAGAACTCTTTTCTTAATTCTGTATACATCAAATCTTTATAATTACCTGCTTCAATTCCTGCTATGCCTGCTGCAACAGCTTTGCACTCCGCTCCGAAACGGCTTTGGAGACAATCTATTAACACCTTTTTGATATTTTGGAGGGCTTGGGGAAAATCAACCGCTGGATTCCCGATTCCTGATTTGGCTTCGAATAAAATGTCTTCGTCCTGATTTAAAATGAGAGCAGTGGTTTTCGTTCCTCCCGCATCAACTCCGATGACCAACTCCATCTTTTCTCCCCCTGTTCAAACTTTCTGGAAAGCAAATTTGCCCCATGGCTCAAGATAATCGATCAAGAAAATCTCTTCTTCGCGTATCCTGCCAACGACATTTGTTTTTCCAGAGTTCTTCATATCCTTCAAAGCGATTTGCAGCTCCCCTGCATACTGTCCATATAAATCATTTTCAATCAATATGTCTCCCCGGCGAATATCCGGTGTATGGGACGGTTTGAATTCACTTCCGCGATATTTGACCCTGCTTTGGGTTGACCGGATCATATAGTCCGAAACATCCCCCCTGTAAAAATGGAACTCTTCAAAAATGATTGTTTCCTCAAGCTTGGTCGTATTTTCGTACAATTCGACCGACAGCGTAATTTTATCTTTATTGATGCTGCTTAAAGCGGCCAACTCCCTTTCCGACGCATAGGCATTCCCGATCAATACATCATCGACCAAACCTGTCGCAAACAAATGCTTGGCTTGGACATCTATCGGCAATTCACGATGCATTTCCAATGTCGGGAGCCCTTCGACCACTGGCCATGGACCAAACGAGGCGTCATGGGAGGAAACGAAGGCTGCAGTCCTGATCCCCAGATCTTTGAATTTTTGACTGCATTGGATGAAAAACGGGTATGATAGCCCGGCGTATCGGTGCGGGTAAAAATTGTGGCAGCCCAATAACATAGATTTATTCGGTTGAAAGGCCATGATATTATCAATATATTTCGTTGCATTGCTCATATTCAGTTCAATTTTCAATTGATGGGGATTGTATGTCATGATCGACTCCTCGCTTCCGGTGAATCCCAGATCAAGGCGTATCCCCGCAGCACCAAGATCTGCAAAAAAAGATAGATCATCATAGGAAATTTCCAGTTCTTTGAATACCCGCGGACTGATATCGGCAATCACTTCCATGCCAAGTTCGTTCGCATGTGCAATCGTTTTTTTAAAGTTCGAAATGACTTTTTCCTTTTCCCCATCCACCGATAATAAACACGTGAATACTCGCTTAAAACCATACTGATTTGCAAGCGAAATGTACTCCATATCCCTTTCAGGTGTTGAATGATTCGGATAAATCGATATACCCAGCCGTTTCATAAACCAAAAACCTCCCCAGCCCCCCCTTTCTGGTGCCTGTCACCTGTAAGGGGGGGCCATTTTTTATTTTTGAAGTGTGTCGATTTTTTTGAGCAGTTTGATCATTTGTTCGATCAAGTTGATTTCGCTTATGGATGTCATGAGGTGGTCCTGTGCGTGGATCATGAGCAGGGACTTTTCAAAGTGTGTGCCATTGATTTCAGCCTGGATAAGCTTTGTTTGCGTCTTATGCGCTTCATTTAGTTCTTTATGGGCGTCCTCCATCAGCTTATCAGCTTCTTCAAATTCGTTTCGATGCCCCGCTTCCAACGCTTCATACGCAATGCTTTTGGCATTTCCACCATGAGAGATGATCGTAAAAATATCCGTTTCGACATTGATTGAATTTTCCATGTAAGACATCCTCCTGATTCGGGACAAAACTAAATTATATTCGGCTTTGTACCAATATATTCTCTTAAACTGAAATTTAATTTTTGAAAATACAAATTTACATTGAAATTTTATTTCAGACTATCATATAATCATATTAAAACGAAAACCCTTTCAATTCAATCATTATTTTGGAGGTGATTATGGAACGTTTTTATATGCTGCAACTCATTGAAAATCAAATGAATCATTACAGCCCAGCAGAACAATCCGTGGCAAATTTCGTCCTGGAGCATCCAGAAGAAGTACTCTCCATGACAACGAAACAATTGGCTGCTGCGTGCCAAAGCAGTGAAGCAACCATCATCCGTTTTTGCAAACGAATAGGAATCAATAGTTTTAAAGGATTGAAAATCGAAATTGCAAAGGAAGTCAGTTTGGAAGGCAATCAACACGATGAAACCGCCTCTCCCCTTCAATTTGAGGATGACCTGGTGACAGTGGTTTCGAAAGTGACCGCCAAAACCATACAAGCCTTGAATAATACGAAAAATCTCGTATCCATTGAACAGTTGGATCAAGCCGTCTGTGCCATGCATGAGGCAGAGAGAATTTATGTATTTGGGGCTGGAGGATCTTCATTGGTCGCCAACGATTTGACTCAAAAGCTGCTTCGAATCGACTTTTCCGTCTTTCAATCCAACGATATCCATGTTCAGATGATGATGGCTGCGAACATGACTGAAAGGGACATTTTGTTTGTGGTTTCAACTTCAGGTAAGACCAGGGAGATTTTACAACTGCTTTCCATCGCGAAGGAAAAAGGAACTTCGACCATTCTATTGACACAGCATGGAAAATCACCTGCAAAAAGGATGGCCGATATCCTCCTTTCCATTTCCAATGAAGAGCAAAATATTCGCATTGGCACAATGACAGCACGCATTGCTCAACTAGCGGTGATTGATATTCTATTCATCGCCCTCTGTACGAGAAGAGGCAGCCGTGTTTACAAAAAAATCATCGATACCCATCAAGCTGTACAGAGAATGCAGAAACAGTAATATTGGAGGGAATAGAATGAAAGTCTTGTTTGTATGTTCAGGCGGCATGTCTAGTGCCATCGTAGTAAACGCATTAAAGAAAGAAGCTGAAAAGGAAGGCATGGAGATGGATGTTCACGCCATCGGGACAGGGGAAGTATCCGAGGAGATGGGAAATGGATGGGACATTTGTATGGTCGCTCCGCAGATCCGCCATCGCTTTGATACTGTAAAAAAAGCGGCAGACGAGGCTGGGGTGCCTTGTGATGCCATACCTCCTCAAGCCTATACACCTCTTGGTGGTCCGGCCTTGCTGAAAAAGATCAAGGAAATTAAAGGCTAATCGATTTTTTAAAAAGGGGATGGAGAAATTATGCAGAAGTTTGTTGCATGGTTAGAAAAAAATCTTTCCGGTCCAATGGCGCGCTTGTCTGAACAGCGACATTTGCAAGCCATTCGCGACGGGGTTATTTCAGCGTTGCCGTTCATTATTGTTGGTTCATTTTTCTTGATCGTCGCTTTCCCGCCGCTGCCGAAAGATTGGGCAATATCAGAATGGGCCGCGAAGCATATCGGGGAAATCTTGATTCCATACCGGATGACAATGTATATCATGTCGCTCTATATAGCCTTTGGGGTCGGATACAATCTGGCGAAAAGCTATAAGCTGGACCCATTGTCCGGTGCGCAAATTTCAGCAGCCGCTTTCTTGCTGACAATTATGCCTCAGGCTACAAAAGACTTGGGGATGGTTATTCCGATGGCCAATATGGGCGGCCACGGATTGTTCGTTGCCATGATCATATCGATTGTTGCAGTAGAAATTATGCGTTTCTGCAAGGTCAAAAATATCACCATCAAAATGCCAGAGCAGGTTCCACCATCGGTTGCCCGTTCATTTGAGGCGTTAATTCCGGTTGCAATTGTTATTTTATTAGTTTCTGCTTTTACCGTTTTACTCGGAATCGACCTTCATGTTGTTGTGGATAAAGCTGTAGCTCCATTTGTTAAAGCTGGAGACAGCATTTTCGGTGTCCTTCTGCCTGTTTTCTTAATTACTTTCTTCTGGGCATTTGGTATTCATGGGGTTTCTGTCGTCGGCACTGTCGCAAGACCGCTTTGGGAAAGATACATCGGTGACAACGCAGAAGCAGTTGCAGCAGGACATGTAGCTCCACACATTGCTCCTGAAACGTTCTATCAATGGTTCATTTGGATCGGCGGAGCAGGCGCAACACTCGGGCTTGTTCTTTGCATGATCTTCTTCTCTCGTTCAAAATATTTGAAAACGCTGGGACGCGCTTCATTCCTTCCAGGTTTGTTCAATATCAATGAACCGGTTATCTTCGGTGCTCCGATCGTGTTGAATCCGATCCTGATCATCCCGTTTGTCATCACACCGCTTATTACCGGTACATTGGCTTATATCGCTACAGCGGTTGGGTTCGTTACACCAACATTTGTTCAGCCTCCTTGGACGCTGCCAGCGCCGATCGGTGCCTATCTTTCAACCGGCGGAGATTGGAATGCCGTGATACTTGTGGTCGTTAACGTAGCCATTTCCTTCTTTATCTACTTCCCATTCTTCAAAATGTATGATCGGAAAATGATGGAAGAAGAGCACAGTCAAGACCAAGCTGCATAAACAATGCTCCAAATAAAATAAGAATCGGGGCTGTCATGGATGTATCGGGACAGTCCCTTTCTTTTCAAAGAAAAGGGTGAAAAAATGAATGATTCCATGAAACTCCCTCGAATCAGTTTTAAAGGTGTATTTATTTTTATGTTAATCGTCGTATTAGGCAATTTATTTTTAGTTAAACCTCTGCTTATGTTGGGTCTCGAAAAAAATTGGAGCGTCTATTGGGCGACTTCGTTTTCTGCTGCTGTCGGAATGAGCCTGGTTCTTTTGTTCATTGACGATAAGGCAAAAAGCCGCCAATCTGCATTCAAAAGGTTGATTCTTTCCATTCTTGTCAGCTGCGGCGTCAGCTACTTTCTCATTTTCATGGCCTGATTCACGTAAAAGCACTATAAGCATATAAATCTGCAGCCAAACATCCCAGACCAATTGAAGAGGAGATAGAACATGAATACAAGCACAAAAACGATCCTAAAAGGATGCACGATTTTTCTAGAAAATGAAACTTTGCAAAATGGCTATGTGATGATTCAAGGTGAAAAGATTGTTGAAGCGGGGGATATCGCCAGTTGTCCAACCCATTCAGGCAATACCATCATCACCCTCCCCTCTTCGTTTAAAATCACCCCGGGCTTTATCGATGTCCATATTCATGGAGCTGGGGGAGCAGACACAATGGATGGGACCGCGGATGCCCTTCAAACCATTTCCTCTTCCCTTCCACAAGAAGGAACAACAAGTTATTTAGCCACGACCATCACACAAAGCCATGAGAATATCAAGCAGGCTCTTTTGAATGTTGCCGGATATACGGAAACACAATCATCAGGACAAGCTGAAATTCTCGGCATCCATCTGGAAGGCCCTTTCATCAACTCATGCAGGGCTGGTGCTCAACCAAAAGAATACATCCAACAACCCGATATTGAGTTATTCGAGGAATGGAATAATCATGCAAACCGATTAATCAAGCTCGTTACGCTCGCTCCTGAGCTTAAAGGCGGACTTGAATTTGTAGATCATTTAGCTTCAAAAGGCATCATCGCGTCGGTAGGCCACTCTGATGCCACCTTTGAAGAAGTCAAGCTTGCCGCAGATGCGGGAGCGACCCATGTCACCCATTTGTTCAATGGCATGAAGGGGCTGCACCATCGCGAACTTGGCGTTGCGGGAGCTGCTCTCAAGCTGAATGAATTGATGGTTGAACTGATTGCAGATGGGATACACCTCCACCCAGAAATGATGGAGCTTGTTTATCGGATGAAGACAGCTGAAAAGATGCTGCTCATCACGGATTCTATGCGGGCGAAATGCCTTAAGAATGGACGCTATGATCTAGGGGGACAAGAAGTTACCGTCCAGCATGGAAAAGCCTTGCTTGAAGACGGAACTTTGGCAGGTAGCATCTTAAAGATGAAAGATGCCATCAGAAACATGTCAGCATATCTGGATATTTCATTGAGGGAAATCCTCCAGATGGCGACAGTGAACCCAGCAAAGCAATTACACGTATTCGATCGAAAAGGCAGCCTTACACCCGGTAAGGATGCAGATATCGTTGTGCTTAACGAAGGGTTGGATGTAATGTTGACCATTTGCAAAGGCAAATTGGCTTATAGACGGGGGGATTGGTAAACATGAAGATCATTCAAACAAAGGACTACAGCCATTTAAGCAGGGTTGCTGCAGAAAAAATCATCCATTTAATCAAGCAAAAACCCAATGCTGTCCTCGGGCTTGCGACTGGAAGCACACCAAAAGGCGTTTATGAACAGCTCGTTTTGGATCATAAACAAAATCAAACGACCTATCAACATATCCGCACCGTCAATTTGGATGAATATGTCGGCATTTCGGCGGATCATCCGAATAGCTATCATTCATTTATGAGGAAGAATTTATTTCAATATATCGATATCCACCCAAACCATACCCACATCCCAAATGGGAAAACGGATAACCTTGATAAAGAGTGCCTGGAATATGATCAGCTCATACATAAGCTGAGCGGCATCGACCTCCAGCTCCTCGGGATTGGCCATAATGGGCATATCGGATTCAATGAGCCCCATACTTCATTTTCAAGCCAGACGCATGTTGTTCAATTGGCTCAAAGTACACGTGAAGCCAATTCGAGGTTTTTTTCTTCGATTGAAGATGTACCTTCCCAAGCCATCACGATGGGGATACAGACCATCATGAACAGCAAACAAATATTGCTCCTTGTTTCCGGCAAGTCAAAAGCAAAAACACTTGAACGGCTTGTGAATGGATTCGTAACTGAAGCATTCCCAGCCTCTATCCTTCAACAGCATCCCAATGTAACCATTATCGCTGACGAGGATGCCATGAGCATCCTAAACATCAATGACTCGAATTTCTCCTGCAAATAGGTCTGAATTGGCCTATTTTTTTGTGCCGAGGGCATCAGAATAGCAATTCCAATCTTCGTCGTTTAAGATGAAAATAGCATTTATTCAAGGAGGTTGCAATCATGAACATTGCCATCATCACAGGTGCTTCAAGAGGATTGGGGAAAAAGATCGCCGAGGAATTGCTCAAAGAGGATATCGGAATCATCTCCGTTGCCAGATCTGAAAGCACGGATATAAAAGAGAGAGCATTGGAGAATAAATTAATTTATGAACATTTCCCCTGCGATTTATCATCAGAGGATGAAATCATTCATGTTTTTGGGAAAATCAGCAGTATCGTTTTCTCCAGCGAAGTTGATAAAGTTTTCTTATTCAACAATGCCGGTCTGGTAGAGCCGATTGAAACGGTTGGCAAGCTGAAAGCGTCCGCTGCTGCGGCGAGTGTGAAAGTCAACCTGCTTGCTCCAATACTAATCACAAATTTAATGCTGGAAAAAGCCAATCAAGCAAATATCCCTTTCGATATCGTCAATATTACATCTGGTGCCGCAGAAAAAGTCTATCAGGGCTGGAGCGTATACGGAAGTACAAAAGCCGGCTTGAACATGTTCACCAAAACAGCAGCATCTGAGCAGGATCCGGCCGGGACTAACAATCGGATCGTTGGATACAGCCCGGGCGTTATGGATACCAATATGCAGGAAACAATCCGCTCTTCCTCGAAGGATGCTTTCCAGGACATTGAACGATTCCAAAAATTGAAAGAAGAAGGCAACTTGCGTGATCCGCAAGTCGTAGCTGAAGCGATTGTTAAACTGCTGCTGAATGGCCATGCGGCCAACGGCGAAATCTATCACGTGAACGACCTTCTTTCATAAACGTATAGTGGGCGGAAAGCGAGCATCCTTCCGCGGAAATCACCCTCCCTCAACCTATGGATTACAATTCAACAAAAAAAGGAAACCTGAGAAAATTCTCTGGATTCCTTCTTTATTGGCAAACTGTGAGCTGTCTACTTGGACAGCTCTTTTTACCTATTAATTTGTTTCCACTTGTAGAGGTTTTGCATTAATATCTTGCGCCTGTTTTTGACGGTCACGCTGAATCTTGCCATCCCCAACTGATAAAGCAACGACAATTCCAATGGCAATGAAGCTCAAACCCCATATAAACACGTGAGAGAATGAATCTGACCATACCAGGGCAAGGACATCGATAACCTTCCCTCTGATTGCATCAGGCAATGGCAGGACCTCCGGCTTCAACAAAATGCCGAACATACTGTCAAGTTTGTTTGAGATGCCTTCGAGCGTCTTAAGGATGATCGGATTGGTTTCCGCTTTGATCGCGTCATTCATCTTCAGATCCAATGAATGATTCATGACTGCATTTAAGATTGTAATTCCGATCGTACCACCAATTGATCTAAAGAAAGTGGATGCTGAAGTCACTTGCCCTAACCTTGTTTTAGGGAATTCATTTTGAACCGCAATCATTAATGTCGGCATGACCAGCCCCATTCCCAGTCCAAGGACAACCATATATAAATAAGCAGTTGAAGCATGAGAATGAACATCCATCGTACTCATCAAGTAAAACCCAAGTGCAGCAATGATCATCCCTGCAGTCAAGACCGTACGGAACCTGAATTTCAATAACAGTCTTCCTCCGATAATGCTTGCTGCAATCAACGCAATCATCATCGGGGTCATTGTCGATCCTGCTTGTGTAGGTGTCACACCTAAAATACCTTGCATGAACATCGGAACAAACATGATGGCTCCGAACATTCCCAATCCCAACAAAAATCCTAATATATTTGTAGTCGCGAATACACGATTCTTAAATAAACTCAAATCAAGAATTGGATCTTTCGCTTTCGACTCCACGTACCCGAACAAAATGACGAATAACACAGAACCACCAAAAATGAATAGACTCGTGCTTGAAGCCCATTCAAACTTATCCCCGCCAAATGTCAATCCCAACAATAAAAGGACCAATGCAGGTATAAAAGTAATGATGCCCCAAATATCAATATTCGCTTTTTCGCTATTGCCGACCAATTCATTTCTCAATCCTAGAACAATCAATACGGCAGACAGCAAGCCGAACGGGAAATTGATCCAGAAAATTGAATGCCAGCTGATGTTATCCACCAAAACTCCTCCGATGAAAGGCCCGATAACTGAACTAAGACCAAATATCCCGCCGAAGACGCCTTGCCACTTGGCACGCTGCTCTGCTGTGAAGATATCTCCGATAATCGTTTGGGATAAAGGCATAATCATTCCCCCGCCTATCCCTTGCAGCCCCCTGAATATGATCAATTGCTCCATTGAATGAGCAAATCCACAGAGGACAGAACCTGTAATGAAGATTAAAGTCCCGATCAAATATAGTTTTCTTCTTCCATATATATCCGATAGCTTCCCTACAATCGGCACAACCGTTGTTGAAGTAATTAAGTAAGCAGTTGTTACCCAGGCGAATATAGAGAATCCATTTAGATCTGCGATGATCGTGGGCATTGCCGTTCCAACGATAGTTTGCTCCATTGCGCTGAAGAACATCCCGATGATCAAACCGGCTATAACGAGACGCTTATTGATTCCTTGTTGTGTATTTTCCACTTTATTATCTCCAATCCCTTTATATTGAATGACTAGTCAGTACATATTATTACACGGTCAAAAACTCGCAAAAAACCCTTCTTTAATAACCACAAGAGTAAGTATATTACTCAATGACTGATCGGTCAATATGTTTTTTTAATTTCGCTTACTTGAATTTTTCAGTTTGATTATATTTAATATTTTCTATAAAAAAGGCTCGTCTTTTCGTATAGTTAGTTGCTGATAATTAATACTTGAGTTAGGTTGATTTCCGCTCACGATACTTTAGTTATTAATCAGGAGTCTTACTTCCGCTCCCATCAACCTCATATAAAAAATTATCCTTATGAAAATCTACTAAGATTAAAGGGTAAAAAGCATAAAAAAAAGGAATCCGTCAAGATCCCTTTTCTTAACTCGCCATTATTTTGAGCCGGCTGCGGCATCCTTCCTGAATTTCCACTTTACATTTTCCGTGACTGAGTTTTTATCGTGTTTACGAAGCTTCACCGTCACTTCCGTTCCTTTCCCGATTTCGCTGTCGAATTGGATGTTTCCCTCCATGGCTTCGAGTAATTTCAGCGTTACCAGCAACCCCCGTCCAACCGTATTACCATGCAAATGGTTGAGAAAATATTTTATTTCTCTCAATTGCTCCTGAGATAAGCCGAGACCTTTATCTTTTATCCGGATGACCACATCTTTTTTCGCATCTTCTGCCTTTATTAGTACTTCTCCTCCCCTGGGAGTAACGTCTATTGCATTTTTGATAATATTCAAAATTGCTTGCTTAAACTTTAATCGATCTCCATATATCATCAGGCCAGGCGTAATCGTAAAGTTTAATTGCACCCTTTTGGTCTTGGAGTAAGGCAGCAGCAATTTCATTACTTCATTAATCTCTGTATGAATATTCAGCTCTTCTTCCATATTCAATTGACTCCGCCTATATTCACTGTACTTGTCAATAACATCTTCAATATGAGCTAAATCATCAAGTATTCCGTTCGGGTTCGTTTCCTTTTGGCCAGCATAAAGCTTCTCTTTCATATTCGACAAAGAATTTTTTATATCATACGACATTAATGCCGATAATTCGTGAAGGACGTTTGATTTTTCCGCTTGATGAAAAGCTTCTCTTAGCTTGTAAAAGCTATTCATATTTTCAGTGATTAAGCAAAATGCCGACATCGCAACCAGATATGACAACCCCATCAAAGTTAGAACAAAAGCTCCGACCTGTGAAAAAACGATCAGATTCCCTTCATACCAAAATTGAAAGGCAATGGCTAAAATGACAAATACAAAAGTCACTGCTGAATAAATCATGCTTAAAAAAAGCTTCCTGGAGGACATTTCAAACTGAAATTTTTTATATTTGGGTAGAAAAAATACGAATAAAGCAATCGCCACTATTAAAACATTGAGTGAGCTGAGCAAACTCCCCAGGCTGAACCTGAACAATACGAGTATGATGCCTGTAAATCCCCCGCCAATCGCCCCGCCAAATAATATTGATATCAAGAATGCAATCCAGCGGAAATCCCAAATGAATCCTTCACCTGCTACAATGGGGAACTTCATGCACACAATGGATATCAACCCGCAAATAATACCCAGGAATACTTGCCGTTTTCGAAGGCTATCACTTTTTAAGATAAAAGGGTAGAAATATAGCGGAATCAAAATCAGAAAAAAGTTCAACAGCATTTCTTTCAGCAAAAATAATTCCTCCTGTTCATTCAGTCCTCTATTTTAAGAACCAATAATGTCTGATCATCCTCAGCATCACCATTATGATACTTTTCAATGTATTGATACAGTTGATGAGTGATATTCTGTGCTGACATGGAGAGGTCGATCTCCATCAAGCATTCTCTCAATATTTCATTGCTATCTATTACATTCTTCCGTTTTTCAATGATTCCATCTGTATATAAAATTAAAATATCCCCATCTTCCAATTGAACAGAATTACATTTATAGATGATTTCGGAATCAATCCCAAGCAAGGGGTTTTTCGTGGTTAATTCCATAAATGTTCGGCTCCTCGCTCTATACAGCAACCCAGGCTCATGGCCGGCAGAAGAATAAGTGAACAAGGAGGTTTTTTCATCATAATACCCGATGAACATCGTAATAAAGGTTAAGTCTGAATTATATTTAGCAAAAAAGTGATTGATTTTTTCTAAAATGGTATTAGGCTCTGTATGCATCTCCATCGCAAATTTCATCATCGTCATTTGAATGGCGGCCGGTACCCCCTTTCCACAAACATCCGCGATTGAAATCATCAATCCATCCTGTTTTTCAATATAATTATAAAAATCCCCGCTAAGTTTTTTGAATGGCGTGCTCAGCACGCCAAGACTATATTTTTTTGAAAGAGGTTTAACCGCTGAAAGGAAATTTTCCTGGACAGTTGCGGCAATTTCCAATTCATATTCAAGCTGAACCTGCTCCGTCAAAAGCTCTTCAAAATTCCTCTTTTCCGTTACATCCAAGAATGTCACAACCGTTCCAATGATCTCTTCCTTTTCGTACAAAGGCCTTGTGAAAAATTCTACCGGGAAGCAAGTTCCATCTTTTCTCCAAAATAGTTCATCGATGAAAAAGCGATTTTCCCCATCCCTGCTTGAAGTCCCGAACCTACTCATGCCACTAGTCGATTGATGATGAATATAAAGATAAATCTGCCTGCCGATCAGTTCATCCTCCCTGAATCCCAGCATCCTGCATGCAGATTCATTGATGAACATAACCTTGCCGTCGCTATCCAAGCCAAAGATGCCCTCGACTACTGAATTCAATAATCGACTATAATTATTGGACAACCCTTTCAATTTCTCGTAAGGCTGCTTGCTTAATATTGAATAGACGATCTTAAAGTAATATATATAACCGGCTATTTTTAGTATATGTGCAGTGAAATTTGCTCCTGCATGCACCTTTCCAAACGGAGTGAAGGCCAGCGACGATAAACAAAGGAAGAAGGCGGATATGCATAATTGGAGAGCTTCAATTCTTTTTATTTTACGGTAGTATATGAAGCCCAAAATCACGATCATCAAATGGGAAATGAAATAGAATAATTCCGCTGTATATTTGAACAACGTTGGAGAACCATCATGGTAAAGTGATGGAAAAGCAGGTGAATAGGTGAAAACAAATACGATGACCAAAATCACGATTAATAGGATCAATGTGAAGGAAGATTGCTTTAACTCTCGGTAATTCCGTTTCTTTTCCGGAACGAAAAATAAGATGGATAGCATACCTGCTTCTAACAGTCTGCTGATCAAGGTGAAATAGATGGATAGTTCAGAAAAATGAACACTTAAGAGGGGGAGGCCTTCATAAGTTAATACATGCAGAAAATCTAATACTCCGACGGCAAAAAACACACTTGAGAGTACGATGATTCTGTAAGGTGCATAAGGATTGTAGAACGTAAGGCCTTGTAGAGCAATGCTGAAGGAAATGAATATACTGAAAAACTCCAATATTAAATGTATCGAGGGAATATCCATATGCATGCCGGGAAAATATTTTTGTTGGGCGGCAAAGCATCCATAGAGAAGGACGGCGGCGAGGAATATAAGCGAACCTTGCTTTATCTCTTTCGCCATTGCAACCACCCATCCTTATTCAATGTTAATCGTGCTGCGGCAAAAGGATTTAGGGGCAAATAAGCTTCATCAGAGACGACCTGGCAATATCCAATAAATATCTTTTTCATCCATTCTCCCCCCCTTTTCTTTTTTGAAAATTTTCTGTCTATTTAAGATAATTGTAATGCTAGATTTGAGGCAATTCAATAGAAAATTACATCTTTACGTATTAAAATTTGCAGTTGATATCAGATGAGGGAATGATGTTAATTGCAAAAAAGGCTGTCCAAATTATTGGGACAGCCTCTCTTCTGCTGATTATGATTCATCGTTGAGTCTGGAATGCTTGCGTGAATACAGGAAATAGATGATAAGCCCGATCAAGAGCCAAATACCAAACCTTAGCCACGTGGCGCTCCCAAGCTGCGATATCAAAAAGCCGCAAAACAGGATGGCCAGTCCTGGAATGATCGGCACTGCCGGACAACGGAAAGCCCTTTTCAAATCAGGCTTCGTATAACGCAGGACAATGACTGCGACAGAAATAAGGACGAATGCTGACAACGTTCCGATATTCACAAGCTCTGCCAGTTCTTGGAGCGGCAGAAAAGATGCCATGAGTGCAGCAATGATGCCTAAAAACCAAGTCGCTTTAAATGGTGTGCGAAACTTCGGATGGACTTCAGAAAATCCTTTTGGCATCAAACCGTCACGGGACATCGCAAACATGATCCTCGTTTGTCCGTAAAGCATGACCAGCATGACTGTAGTCATTCCAAGAATTGCTCCGAGGTCAATGATCCCGGCAACCCAATCGATCCCAGCAACTTGAATAGCAAGTGAGATTGGATGATCCACATTCCCCTTGAATTGTTTATATGGAACAATCCCTGTCATGATTCCAGAAACCACCACGTATAGCAATGTACAAATTAATAGGGAAAATAAAATTCCTCTAGGCAAATTCTTATTGGGATTCTTCGTTTCTTCAGCCGCTGAGGCGACTGCATCAAAACCGATAAAAGCAAAGAATACCAAAGCTGCAGTCGAAAACACACCGCTGAATCCGAATGGGAGAAACGGATGCCAATTGGCCGGCTTCACATAGCTGAACCCAACAAAGATAAACAGCAAAACCACCGCCAGCTTCACAAAAACCATAATATTATTGACTCTTTTGGACTGTTTCACACCAATTGATAGCAAGAGTGTTATGACAACGACAATCAGAAAAGCCGGCAAATTGAAATAAGTGGTTGCTCCAGGAATCGCCCCAGGTGCTGCTGATAAGCTTTTCGGGACATGAATTCCCAGTCCTCCTATCAAGGATTGGAAGTAGCCTGACCAGCCGACAGAAACTGCACTGACAGCCAGCAAATATTCAAGGATGAGATCCCAGCCGATGATCCATGCGACTAATTCTCCCAGCGTAGCGTACGTATACGTATATACTGAACCGGAAATCGGAACCGTAGAAGCAAATTCAGCATATGAAAGGGCTGAAAAGAAACAGGCCATTGCGGCTATAATGAATGAAAATATCAAACCTGGCCCTGCCGTTAAAGCCCCTGTTCCTGTCAACACAAATATCCCCGTCCCGATGATGGCGCCAATCCCAAGCATCGTTAAATCAAGAGCTCCAAGATCTTTGGAAAGATTTCCTTGTTTTGCACCTTCCATCATTGTACCGATGTCTTTCTTTCTCCATAAGCTCATTTGATGTCCTCCTTTTAGTACGGAACTTATTATATAGTTGAATATTTCAGAATTCTATATGTTTTTCATATTTTCAGTTAGTAATTTCAATAAACAGAACCATATATGCGGAGTTTTCCCATCAAATGGCTTTATAAGCATGAAAATCAGCCTACTCTTTTCCTGGTTTTGGAACAAACGGATAGAAAATAATCCCAAACACCAATAGTGCAACTCCAAATAAGAATGTTTTCAAATCGGCAGTTCCCGCTTTGATGACCCATAATGAGTAAAAAGTTGCCAATCCAGCAATCACTCCATCAACCCATCGATTCTTCCTTTGGTTCTCATAGGTCTCTCCTTTGAGGACAAGCTTCAGCTGATAAACGGTTGATATTAAATACGGCACTAAAAAGGCCAATGTTGCCACAAAAATCACAAAATCAAATGCCGATGAAATGGATGAAGATATCGTCGAGAAAATGAACAGCTGGGATGCTGCGTTTGTAATGATGAGAGAAGTATTAGGCGCACCGTACTTGTTCGTATTCCCAAATATTTTTATGAACAGCCCCTGCTTCTCAGCCTGATAAGGAACTTCTGCACTGAGTAGAATCCAGCCGATCGTCGCCCCGAATAAACTGATCAACGCCAATGCAGCAAGTATATACGCACCGCTTGGACCGATTGCTTCTGACAGCGCATCGACTAATGGCTTAGCAGAATGGATCAGTTGATTATGAGATAAGACCCCCATGACCAAAATGGTAATTCCCAAATAAATGAATGTCGCAATCAACAGCCCCGTAATCGTAGCTTTCTTGATATCTGATTTATTTTTGGCCCTTGATGAAAAGACGACTGCTGATTCCACACCGACAAAAGCCCATAATGTTGCCACTGCAGCACCATTTATCTGTCCCATCAATGAAACCGTTTGGCCTGCCTTGTCATGAACGGGAGTTATCAAAGGGAATATATTGCTCTTTTCAAATGCAAATAACGTCACTACAATAAACAGGATAAATCCTGCAACCTTGGCGACTGTTGCAACCAAATTCAGTCGCCCTGCCCCTTCGACCCCTTTCAGGATGATAAAATGCAAAAACCACAACAATGCAGAGCAAACGACAAAAGTAAGGAAATTCCCGACATGAACGGTGTATCCGCCAATTTGAAAGAAATCTGATTTACTGGTCAAAATCGGGAAGAAGGTGGATAAATATCCTGTAAAAGTCGTAATGATTGCAACGTTCCCTGTGAAATTAGCCACCCAATATCCCCATGAAACCAAATAGCCGCAAAGGATCGAAGCCTGTGATCCTGGTTTGAATAAGGCTTTGGCATATATTTGCGGGCCGCCTGTCATTTCTGGTTTTCGAATCGACAAATTTCCAAATACCAAAGCGATGAGCAGCACCCCGGTTCCCGTCAGGACCCACGCCAAAATCACTCCTCCTGGGCTTGCCACCTCTGCCAATGATCTCGGAAGCATAAAAATCCCCGATCCGACCATGTTGCCTACCACTAATGCCGTCAGTACCCAAAATCCTAATTTTTGATTATTCATGGTAAATAACCCTCTCTTAAAGTAGTAGTTGATAATTTACAATATCCCGTACATACTTGCTGCTAAACTTACTTCATTTACCAACGAATATCAGTATTTTTTATTTTTTGTAAACCACTCGATTTTATACGTTTATCTTCCGTTTGCACATCTTTTGATTAAGCTCTATTCCCATACATTGTTGCTTTAGCTAATAGAGCAGGATTGTTTAAGCAAAGGTTCAACTTCAAAATAGCTATTTTTACGTTAAAGTCGGCATTAGGATTTAAACAACAATATTTACGAAAACATCTTTTGATTATTATCGATAAGAAGATTAAAAATTTATAAAAAGGGTAAATTATGCTATCTACATATTTTCAGATATTAGGGGTGGATTTATGGCACAGAAAAGTAAAAAAGGCCGTTTCAAAAGAGATTTGAGCACACTTGATTTAACATTTTTGGGAATCGGCTCAATCATCGGCTCAGGCTGGTTGTATGCAGCCGCAACAGGGGCTCAATATGCAGGAGGGTATGCATGGATTTCATGGCTGCTCGGGGCAGTCATCATCATTTTAATTGGACTTGTCTACTCAGAGCTTGGTGCTGCCATGCCGGTCGCCGGCGGATTCGTCCGATATCCTGACTTTACACACGGGTCGCTTGTCGGATTCTTGATCGGCTTCATTTCAATGCTTGCCTATTCTGCGGTTGTCAGCATCGAGGCGCAGGCAGTAAGGGGCTATTTGGAGTATTGGTTCGGCGGTCTTGGTTATAAGGATGGGACGCCGACATTCTGGGGATTCGTCGTCCAGATCAGTTTAATCTTATTGTTCTTTTTATTGAATTATTGGAGCGTCAACTTTTTTGGAAAACTAAATTCTTTCTTAACCATTTTTAAATTTGTCGTCCCTGTCATTATCATCAGTGTGTTATTGATGCATTTCAATGCCGCGAATTTCCATGTAAACGGCGCCAAGCCCGGCGGGATCAAGGGAATATTTGCTGCAGTCACCGGTGCAGGGATCGTCTTTGCCTTCAATGGGTTCCGGCAGCCGATCGAATTTGCCGGGGAAGCGAAGAAACCGGAAAGGGGCATACCGTTCGCGATTATTTTGTCCGTTTTGATTGGTCTATTAATATATCTATTGCTGCAGCTGGCTTTTTTAGGCGCTGTACCACCGGATATGCTTCAAGACGGCGGATGGAGTTCCCTTCACTTCGAATCTCCATGGGCAGACCTTGCAAGCGCAATCGGATTGGTCTGGCTTGCCAATCTTGTACTGATCGATGCAGTCATCTCTCCTTCGGCTACAGGGAACATATATTTCTCAGCAACCGCACGCTCCCTATTTGCCTGGGCGAAAAATGGATACTTTTTTAAAGTGTTTCAAAAAATCGATCCACGGACAGGCTTGCCTCGCTCTGCGCTCTGGCTGACCCTATTCCTGTCCATCTTATGGATGATGCCTGCGCGGTTCCAGGCATGGAAAGACCTCGTTGATGCCAGCACTTCAGCCAAGGCGTTGACATTCGTTGTGGGCCCGGTATCCCTTATGGCATTGAGGCATAAAATGCCGGATATGAAACGGCCATTCTTTTTGAAGGCAGCAAACTTTTTGGCACCGCTGGCATTCGTTGCCGCAACGCTGGTCGTTTATTGGAGCAAATGGAAGGTCATCTCATTCTTGATGCCTATCATCATTTTATCTCTGGTCCTTTATTTCATCTTTACGTATAAGGAAAAAGAGTTCACGAAAGACATGATCAAGCTCCACCTAAAATCCGGATCTTGGGTCATCTTCTATTACATTTACTTGATGCTGATGTCTTATATCGGAAGCTATGGCCCGCTCGACCATTTTATCTTCACCGCTCCGACAGATACCATCGTAACGGCGGTGGGATCGTTGATCTTCTATTATTGGGGGGTTCATGCCGCACTCGATGAACCGAGAGTGGAGGTTGCCGACTCAGAGGAAGCAACAAAGGTTTAATATAAAAAGGCTCTTCCGCTTAGGCGGAAGAGCCTTTTTATGTCATCCCTGCTTCTTTCGTATCCTGTCAATGACCTGTTCGAGATCATCTGGCTTCAGGAACTCGACCGGCGAAAAACCTTTTTCAAATACGACCGAGTCGGCTTCGACGACCAAAACGTATTTATGGCCGACCTTCGCCATATGCACCGTTTCTCCAAAATCAGAAAGCAGCCCTTTGACCGCAACAGAATCAAGTTTCATCTTCAGCTCCAAATCAGGTGTGTGCTCAACGATTTGGGCGGCAGCCTCCATGACCTGTTCCGTGTTGAACCGTTCCTGGATATCCCTCTTCTCACTTGCCGACCAGACTTCCATCGCCGATTCCAATTCTTCCAGCTCTTCGCTCTCAGGCTCATAAGCCTCTTCCATATGCCCTTTCACGATATCCATGACTTGATTTTTCACGATTTCCGGCATCGACTGGCCATATTCCACATACTTCAGGAAATCTTCAAAGTATCTTGCATGGGAGGATTGATGGATTTTTAATTCATTCTCATCCAGCATCCCCTCTTCTGGCATATATGGGTATTGAATCGATTTCATGTTCTTGGTCGTGATGGCCATTTCTACATTCCTGATCAATGTGGATTCATCCGAAATCGATGCTACCTTTGGTTCAAAATCACATTTTAAAATGAATACGAATGGTTCATCAAAATACTTTCGCATTTTAGCCTGAGCGACTAAAAAAACACCTCCGCGAACCGCACTTGTATCGACATAGGCAGCAGCAAACTTTTCACACTCCGTCTGGAAGACGTCCTTGTCTTCGGCGTACCGCACTCGATGAAAAAGGTTGAAGTTCGGATTGGAAGTCAGGTCATGCCCCTCCTCCACAATGAAATAACCGATTTTTGTCGGGACTTCTTCCGTTTTCGGATGCCTCGTCACTTTGCGTTTCACGATTTTGGCAAGCTCTCCATCAAGGAATTCCCTAAGCGGACCGTTCTCATATTCCTGCTCGTTCAGTGTCTGAAAATGCTTGAAGCGCTTATCGGCGTTTTCACCTTTTCCTTCTACATTGACGACATAGAACGATAAAAAATTTATTTGAAAATCCATTTTCTCACCTAGTTTCTTTTATCAGCTTTTCTCAGTATAGGAGAGGGTTGTATTTTCGTCAATCATGCCTGCAGCGGAAACGAACGGACAAACATATTAACCACGTACAATAATCAAATATAATTGTCAGAAAAATGATAAAAAGGATCGAGAGGACAACCTCTCGATCCCTTTTTTCTACATCCTGAATGCATCAACCATTGAATTTCATTTTTCTTGAAGGCTGATTTCGTAACGCTCATTTCGTAAAGTTTGTTGCTATTCATCAAAAGTTGTGCAAGGTTGATTTCCGCTGCAGGATGCTCGCTTATTTGGCCATTTTAAAGATAAAAAATTGAATGGACAATCCTATTTTAGTCGTTAAAGCAACAAAGTTTGAGAAAAGAGCCTTCTTAAAAGAAGCTGGGCTGATTTTCAAGCGTACGCTTGGAGAGGAGCAGTCCTTGTTTGGTCTTTTCCAGATCTCCGCCCCAAACCGGGTCCTCATGTTCGATGCTGATCGTTCCCTCATATCCAATTTCCGCTAGCTCTGAAAGGAATTTTGACCATTTTAATTCACCCAGGCCTGGGAGGCGGTACCTCCACCAACTGAAGTCAGTTAGAAAACCTTTTCTTTTAAGGCGTTCATGGTCGATCTCCGTATCTTTGGCATGGACATGGATGATTCTCTCGTTGAATTCTTTAATGGGCAGATATGGATCGATAAACTGCCAGATCAGATGGGAGGGATCATATGCCAGACCTGCATTTGGTGAATCAAGCTTTTCAAACAAGGCAGCCCATAAATCAGGTGAGATAGCAATGTTCCCCATAAGCGGGCAGTTTTCAAATGCCACTTTTACATTGACCCGTTCTGCCAATTGAATGATTTCATCGAAGAATGAGCACACTTGATCCAGACTGTTCTCCGGCTTGGACCTGATGGCATCGAAGTCATCGTAGAAATCCCCTCTGGCATCGGAACAGATTCCTGTAGAGGTGACCACCATTGGAATCCCTAGTTCTCCTGCCTTTTCCACGCGCGACTTAAGCTCCATGCGATGGTGATTCGCTTCATCCTCATTTGCGCTGAGAAAGTTCCTGCAATAAGTCAGAGCAGAGATGGTAATACTTTTTTCTTCAATCACTCTCTTTAATTGGTCAAATGGGATATTCGGCCCGATTTCCAATGCCTGAAATCCATGTTGGATCGACCAATCCACAATCTCATTTAAATCAGTAATTCCATGATGGACCAAACTGTTGGTCAAATATCCAAGCTTCATATTCTCATCCTTTATCCTCGGTTGTTTTCATAATTGGTGCTGCTTATTGTTCGCTGGTTTCTTAATGCTCATTTCGGCTAAGTTTGCTGCTAATCATCAAAGGTTGTGCAAATCTGGTTTCCGCAGAAGGCTGCTCGCTTTCCGAGAGACAGCGTTGATTCTCCTCGCTGCGGGGGGCTCCCCTGTCCCGCTTTTCTCTCCGGCGTCTCGTCACCTTCCGCTCCAACCAACATCAAACGAAAAATTATTATAAAAAAACTAAGAAAAACAACAATCTTTGTAAAAAAACCATCATTCTGCTTTTGCCGAGTAAACCCCATATAGCAGAGCTATACTGGCAGCCCCAATGACACCGATATGCTCCTCCATATTGGAAGGGTGGATCTCGACTTTTCTTCTTTTAGCCAAGAAGGATTGATGATTCACTTCATATTCGATCTGACGGACAAGCGGCATGTCATTTTGAGTTAGTTTTCCGCCAATGATGACTTTTTGCACATGAAACATATTGATGAACGATGTCAGCACAACGGATATCTTCTTAGTGGCTGCTTCTATTTCTTTTATCACTGGAGAGCTGCCATTTCGATACTCAGTAATGATTTGATCGATGGAGGTGAAGTCGAGCTCCGCCAAGATGGCCCCCTCTGATGCGTATCTTTCAAGACACCCTCGATTACCGCACCAACAAAGCCTTCCTTCAGGCTGATATGTCATATGCCCGATTTCACCTGCCCCTGTGCCCTCGCTTCTATAGAGCTGGTCCTTCAAGTACATGCCCGAACCAATCCCCTGTCCGATAAATACACACAAAAAATCCGAATGTCTCTTACATGAACCAAACATTTTTTCAGCAAGGGCCATGCCTCTTACATGATGATCGATATAAGCAGGGACTTTGAAATGTTCAGAAATGATCTTAGTCAGCTCAAATTGTCTCCATCCCATGTGCTCTGCTTCTATAATCAAGCCATTGTCAAAATCGACAAGGCCTACCGATCCGATCCCGATGCATGCTATCTTTGTGTTCTTATGTTCGGATATAAACCCTTCAATTTTCTCTATCAAAAAATCAAGGAATTGTTCTTGGTCAGCATTAGCTGGCATGTTGAAGGAAGTATCATAAACGACCTTCCCTTTCAGCGTTACAATCGCCAGTTCAACCTTATCACTGCGAATATGCACCGCCAGCACCATCCGTGCTTCCTCCACCAAATCCAGAAGGATCGTTTTGCGTCCAGCTTTCCTTTGCTCCGTGGCCATGCTGCCAATCTCCATTACCAGGCCTTCCTGTATCAATTCATTAATGATATTCGTGATCGTTGCAGGTGTAAGTTTCGTATACGAAGCAATCTCCTGCCTTGAAGGCATGTTCAATCTCAACAATGTTTGCAGGACCAATGCTCTATTTAAATGTTTTGTTCGCAATGTATTTTGGCCGATCAATGACATACGGAATCTCCTCAAATACTCTTGATGAGCTTAAATTTTCACTTTGCAAAGACGAAGCTCATGTGCACCGTCTTCCCTGGAATATTCATAATAATACCAAATCTGTCCTTCAAGTACGATAGCATCCACATATCTGACCGCTTTTTTCAGCGATGTTTCCAGCACAGGACCTTGATGCCCGACTTTGGCAAAAGTCCTTAAGTCGTACGTGACAGCAGTGGAAACCTTCTCCTCATAATTTTGCTCTACCCCTACACTGCCGTCCCACAAAACCATATATCCGCTGCCCGACGGAATAATAGTCGTAAGCCTGGATTGGTACTGATCCCATCCGGATTCACTGACAGGCAAAACGGTATCGATCCATCTAAAAGCCAGTCCGTCCTCACTAACGGCCAATCCGGTAGGTGCAACTGCCAACCCGGTATTATGGACATCGCCGGTCTCATGCATTTTCATTGATTCGGCATGTTCGATTCCTTTGGCATAGACAAAATACATATAATAACGGTTATCGTGAAAAAGAATATACGGGTCTTTTACACCTTCTGCAGAAGGCAGGTCAGCGGCAGTCAGCACCTTCTTTCTTGAAGCAGCTTGAAATTCTGCCGGGGAAGCTGCTTCCATTACGTCGATTCTCCAACGATTATCTGCTGGATCGACATAACTGATATAAAGGCGGTAAAGCTGATCACTGATTTTGATCAATGAAGACCTTTCAATCGAGCTGGATTGAAGCTCTCTTTTATGGAGGCTCCATATATCCTCGAAGTTTTCCCCGTCTTCGCTGCGCGCGATCCTGACTTCGAATCCTCTCTCATCTTCGCCATATCCACGGGGCTTCCTTAACCTATAATATAAGTAGAAGATCTGTTCCTTTTCATCGAACAATATTGTAGGTGCTCCTGCCCAATAACCCTCTTTGCTGCCCAATGGTTCAATGACGGTCTTTCCTTTTTCAGGATCAAATAGTGGACAGAGTCCCATTCCATTTTCCGGTTGATTAATCATTGTATTTTCCATTGTGATTCTCCTTTTTTATTTATTTTAGGATTATCCTTTTTCCCTGTTCACTCGATTCGACGGCGGCATCGATGATTTTTGCTGCATTTGCGGCATATGCGAAGGAAAGTTCATAGTCTTTATTTTCAGTAATGATTTCATAGAATTCCTGATATTGTTTCCCTCTCGCCGCTCCAATAAATTGGTGCTTTCCTTTCGGTTTCACTTCTTCAGAGGCACCCAACCAATTCCCATGTTCATCTTTTCCCCTGAAAAAAATCTCCCCATTCTGGTTCATATACACCGCCCCCTTCGTACCGACGATTTCAAGCCCATCGCCATCTTGAGGGAGCAGCCTTGAATTATTCAGCGAAATCATTGCTCCATTTTCCATTCTGGCAATGATAACGGAAAGATCATCATTCGTTACAGCGCCAAGGTCGTTCCCATTCCCTCGTTCTGGAATATAGGTGCCAAGCTCTGCCTGAACAGATTTGATTTTTCCGCAATTCTCACCTAAGAAAAATTGTATGAGATCAATTTGATGGATCCCGAAATCAGCAACCGAACCAGGGCCAGATGTTTCCTTCTTCATTCTCCATTCCAACTGAAGATTCGGATTACCGATCCTTCCGCCCCCAAGTTTATGACGGTATGAAAATATTTGTCCTAGCTTACCTTCATCTATCAATTCTTTTATAAGCTGTGCATAGGGGTGATAACGGTATTGCATGCCCATATAGTTCGCCACTCCAGCCTCTTCTGCTTCCTGCGCTAATTTCATAGATTCCGGATAATTGACGGAAAGTGGTTTTTCACAAAGCACCGGCAGCTTTACCGCAAATGCCTTTCTAGCAATCGCTCCATGCGAGAAATTATCGGTACAGATTGAGACGGCATCGACTTTCTCCAAGAGTTCCTCTAAACTTGAGCAAATAATGGTGGGTGAAAGGTCATTTCGCTTTACCCACTTTTCAGCATTTTCGGCAATGACATCATATACTGCTGTCAATTCCCAATTGGGACAAGCCCGAATGCCTTGCAAATGATCTGTAGCCACTCCAATCGTGCTGCCCGTTCCAACAATTCCGATTCTTAGACTCATAGAGGACCTCCATTCTCTATTTTTTCATATTTAAATTGGTTTGAAGATGATGATATGAAGCAAGGACACTCTTTTCAGGTTCGGTGAATCCACCGCCGTAATTGTCGCCTAATTCCATTTCGATTATGGCTGCTTTCAGCTTTTTGGTTTCTTTCATTTTATATACCACTCTGACATAATCAATTTCTCCTTCACCGATTTCTACAAATCGGCAATCTCTTACATCCCGGAGATGGACATATTCTATCCGATTTTGATGCGCTTCCCAGAAAGAAAAGATATCGACTCCCGCAAGCTGAATCCATCCAATATCAAGTGCAAAAGAAACCAGTTTAGGATCGGTCTCTTTCATTATCCGCTCTGCTCCCGATGCACCATCGAGGAACTCGTGATCATGATTGTGATATAAAAGAGAAATGGAATGCTCATGGGCTATTCCACCGAGCAGATGTAAATGCTGAATCAAAGCAGAGACTCTTTCTTTCTCAACACTCTTGCTCCCCCAAGTACTGAAAAGGATTCTTTCTGCTCCCGCTTCTTTCAATCTTGAAATATCCTTTGCGACATCTTCCATTTCGTTTTCCTGAAATCCCGATAAAAAGAACGGTTTTCCAGTATGTACTCCTGCAATTTTCAGTCCATGCTGCTTAATCCAGCCGTCAAATTCTTTCTCCTTGCCATATGGAATAAAGTGGGATCCTATTTCTATGGAATTGAATCCATTTTCCTTTATCCATGAAAGCAGCAAACTCACTTTCTTTGAAAATACGCCTTCATTTTGAAGCATGGCATTCCACGGAAAGAGATGACAACCCATTTCCATCATTTCATTCACCCCAAATAGTCAACGTCATTAATTAATTAATTCATTTAATTAATTAATATATTTCTATCTTATCATCGATTTTTTTCTTTTCAAGCTTTTTAAATCAAAAAGTCAGATATTTAACAAAAATAAAAAAAGCCGCTTCTTTTAAGCTAAGAGCGGCTCTTGTCATATCGTTTGACCGATTTCCTTTCAATCAGTTCAGTCGACAGCTTGTAATATCGATCGACCTTTTCCTTGGCAAGTTCCTGGAACACAGAATGAACAGCCAGTGCACCCGCTTCATACTTCGGCTGCCTGATTGTGGTCAGCGGCGGAGAAAGATATTCTGACAATTGAATATCATCAAACCCTATGATTGAAATATCTTCAGGGATGCTAATGCCTTTCTCCGAAAACGCTTGCATTCCTCCCAAGGCCATCTCGTCATTCGCATAAAAAACAGCCTGTGGAAGATCTCCTTGGGCAATCAGCATCTTGGTCGCTTTATATCCGCCTTCACGAGTAAAGTCTCCGGAAATTTTCCACTTGGATTGATAAGGAAGGTGGTGATTTTTCAAGGCTTCCATATACCCTTCAAACCTGAGTTCATTATCATGAGAATTGTACGGACCGCTGATATAAGCGATTTCCTCATGTCCTTGTTCGATTAAATACTCAGTGGCCAAATAACCCCCGTGGACATTGTCGACTTCGACATGCAGGACATGTTCATTTTCCAGCTTCCGATCCAGGACAACAATCGGGAACCCCTCCCTTGCAGAGTCCAAAATAATATCGTCGCTGATGTTATGCGCAAGGATGATGACTCCGTCCACCCGTTTTTCTTTCAGGAATTTCACGGCAGTGGATTGATTGCCTCCGATGGAGCTGCAGGCAATCAAATCATAGCCATTGGCCATGGTCACATCCTGGACCCCTTTGATCAATTCAGAATAAAAGGGACCGGAAAGGTCGCTTAATATCAAAGCGATCGTATTTGTGTTTGTCTTTTTTAAATCCGATGCCAAACCATTTTTTTGATAGTTCAATTGTTTTGCTGCTTCGAATACTTTTTTTCTTGTAGCGGGGCTGACCTTGTTCGTATTGTTCAACGCATAGGAAGCTGTTGAAACTGCCACACCCGCCATCTTTGCCACATCTTTGATTGTTGCCATATTTTCAACCCCATTAGTTCTAATAGTTCTATTATACCTTTTTTATAAAGGGTACCTCACTTATTTCACACCACACAGCTTAAAAACCAGCGCTTCGTACGGCCTTAATTGAACATGTTTCGGATCAACAGGTGAATCCGGATAATTGCTGATGAGCTGCTCGGCCCTTTCGAATGATAACGCATCAGGAAGTATAAAATCCGGATGTCTTCCATAGAAGTTGGCAATCACCAGGATGACTTCATTGCCAAGCTTTCTTGTATAAGCAAAAACTTCAGGGTGATCCCCATTGATCAATTCAAATTTTCCATGGACAATGGTATCCATTTCTTTTCTCATGGCAATCAGTTTTCTGTAATGATGAAAAATGGAATTTGGATCCTCCACAGCAGAATTGACATTAATAGAATGGTGATTTGAATTGACCGGTATCCAAGGGGTCCCACCAGTGAAGCCGGCATGCTGTGATGCGTCCCATTGCATCGGTGTCCTTGCGTTGTCCCTGCCTTTTGCATAAATGGATGCCATTACATCTGATGCGTCTTTTCCCTCTTTTATTTTTTCCTTGAAAAGATTAAGTGTTTCGATATCTTTATATTCATCGATCGATTCAAATCGAATATTGGTCATGCCGATTTCTTCGCCTTGATAGACATAGGGAGTCCCCTGCATGAGATGCAGGACGGTCGCAAGCATCTTTGCCGATTCGATGCGGAATTCTTGATCATTCCCCCACCTTGAAACGATTCTCGGCTGATCGTGGTTATTCCAATATAAACTGTTCCATCCATGCTGATGAAGATTTGTCTGCCATTTACAAAACATTACCTTCAATTCTACCAAATCCAACGGTTTTAACTCCCATTTACCTTTCCCCTTCACTTCATCCAGGGACATATGCTCAAAGGTGAAGACCATATCCAGTTCATTTCTGCCCGGTCCTGTATAAAGCTTTGCCATGTCCGTCGTGGCCGAAGGTGTTTCTCCGACCGTCATCACATCATATCCTGCCAGAACCTTTTCATGCATCTCCTGAAGATAATGATGAAGCTTCGGACCATTTCCTACGATCCCATGATCGATCTCCTTCCCGATCAGATCGATTACATCCATTCGGAAACCGCCGATCCCTTTATCCAGCCAAAATTTCATCATGTCATAAAGATGATGGCGGACGGTTTCATTATGAAGATTTAAATCAGGCTGTTTCTTACTGAATAAATGAAAGTAATACTGCCCTGACGCTTCATCGAATTCCCATGCAGGACCACTGAAAACCGATTGGATATCGTTTGGAGGCAGATTGTCCCCTCTGCCGTCCCGCCAAATATAAAAATCCCGATAAGGATTATCCGTGGATTTTTTGGACTCCATAAACCAAGGATGTTCATCCGAGGTATGGTTGATGACCAGATCCATGATGATTTTGATATTGCGATCGGCCGCTTCCTTGATCAGCCTCTCCATATCTTCCATTGTTCCATATTCTTCATGTATCGTATAGTAGTCGCTGATGTCATATCCATTGTCATCGTTGGGGGATTCATAGACCGGGCTCAGCCATATGACATCGATGCCAAGAAGCGATAAGTAGTCCAGTTTCTCGATGATACCCTTGATATCGCCGATCCCATCTCCGCTGGAGTCATTGAAACTGCGCGGATAAATTTGATAAACCGTTGATTTGTGCCACCATTTTGTTTCCATAATTCCTCCTGCGCGAACGTTATTTCAAACCAGACATTGTAAATCCTTCCACGATATACTTTTGAAAGAATGAAAAAATGATAATGATCGGTACGACCATAAAGGCAGCTCCCGCCATCTGTAAGGCAAAGTTATTGGCATATTGCCCTTGCAGCAATGACAACCCGACGGATAAGGTATACAGACTTTCATCATTGGCGATGATCAATGGCCATAGGAAGCTATTCCATGCCCCGATGAACGTCAGGATACCCTGTACTGCAAAGATAGGCTTGGCAATCGGGATGATCAGTTTAAAGAATATATAAAACTCTCCTGCTCCATCCAGTCTTGCAGCTTCAATCAGGTCTGTAGGGATCGTCGTCATAAATTGCCTGAACAAAAAGATGCTGAATGCTGCAGCAAGTCCTGGAAGGATGATTCCAGCCATCGTGTTGGTCAGACCCATTTCATTTAAAATCAAGTAAACAGGAATCATCGTCACTTGTGCCGGGATCATCATCGTAGCCAAAACAATATAAAAGATTTTTTCTCTTCCTTTAAAATCGAATTTAGCAAAGCCGTATCCTGCCATGGCATTCAGCAGCAAGCCTACAAAAGAGAAAAAGACAATGACCAATGTGTTGCGAAGATACACGCCAAAGTTCATATCCCTAAACAAATTTAAATAATTTTCGAGGGTGGGGTGTTCCGGCATCAGCGTCGGCGGAACTTGCAGCACTTCGCTTTCAGGCTTGAAAGAGCTTGAAATCATCCAAATGAACGGGATGGAAACGGCAACTCCTCCCAGAATCAATAACAAAGTGACAATCGTTTTTTCAATACTGCGATTTTTGGTGTTAGAAGCCATATTATTCACTCCATTGCTTGTAATCTAGAATTCCGTGTCAGACTTTCTGAATTTAAATTGAATCAATGTGGCAGCAATGATAATGATGAAAAGAATGAATGAACCTGCTGCTGCATAGCCGAACTTACTATATTGAAAGCCTTTTTGATAGATGAATAATGCCATTGAAATCGTCCCATCCAACGGACCTCCATCTGTCATGACAAACGGCTCTTCGAAAAATTGCAGCCAGCCGATCAAGGTTGTGATGGTGACGAAAAATGTGGCATAGCGGAGCAATGGAATCGTAATATTGAATAAGATTTGCAATCTATTCGCTCCATCCATCTCAGCCGCCTCATAATAAGACTTCGGAATGCCCTGCAGCGCGGCAAGGAAAATGATCATGTTGATCCCGATCCCCTTCCAGACAGCCAGTAATATCAAGGATAACTTGGCAACGGTCGGATCTTGCAGCCAAGGGACTTCGTGCAAATGCAGCAAGGACAGGATGTAATTGAATAGTCCGTATTCCGGATTGTACAAATAGCCCCAGATAACCGCTACGGCAATGATATTGGTAATGGAGGGCATGTAATAAACCCCGCGGAATACTTTGAAGACCATCGACTGTCCGTAATTCAACATCAACGCGATCCCGAGTGAACAAACAATGACGAGCGGAACTCCAATCACGACATAAAACAATGTATTAAGGATGGATTTATGAAATAAATCATCCGATATCAAGTCGCTGTAGTTTTGCATTCCGATAAAATGAATGTTGGACCAGTCCGCGAGACCCTTTAAATCAAGATCGGTAAAACTGATGATAAACGCCACGATGATCGGAATGATGCTGAACACAGCCAAGATCAAAACCGCCGGCGCAATGAACATGTATGGATGCCTGTTCTTGTAAACATTCCCCATTTGAAACCCACCTATCTTTCCAGCCTCCAACTAAGAATGGAATTGTGTGAAAAAATGGAGTACGGACATTCACCCACCTCTCATTTTTCATGAGAGGTCGTAATCATTTACACCCGTAGCTCCATATTTTCACACCGTTATTTAGTTGTGACATTATGATCTTAAATCTTCAAAATTATTTTTTCAGAGCATCATTTGCTTTTTTCTCAAAATCCTTCATTTCTTTGTCTAAATCTGCACCGCCGACATTGACTTTTTCCAGTGCGTCGATCAAATCTTGTGCAACTGCTTCCCACTCTTTAATTTGAGGAGAAGTCTTTGTGTTTTTCAACTGTTCTCCGAAAGTGGCAAACATCGGATCATCCTTCAGAGCAGGATCGTTCCAAGCTTCTTTCCTAGATGGAAGTGCATCGGAAATCTTAAGCCAATCCAATTGTGTATCGACTTTTGAAACGTAATTGATGAATTTCAATGCTTGGTCTACATGCTTTGAACTATTGAATACGGAGAAATTCGCCCCGCCGATGCTGGAAGTATTCGTTTCCTTCTTAGGAAGCACCGCTACTGACCACTTTCCTTTTAAATCAGGCGCCTGATCATTCAGGATCTTGATCATCCAAGGTCCGCTGATGAACATCGGTTTTTGCCCATCCTTGAATGCTTGTACAATATCCACGCCGTCAGTCGTCGAGCTTAGCCCTTCTTTAAAAAAGCTGCTGTAATATTTCATTGCTTCTTTGAATTTAGGATCATCAAAGTTGCCTTTTCCATTCTCCATCTTGAAATCATAGCCATTTTGCCATGCAAAGATGAATGGGGTGATTTGATCTTTTCTGTCAATATCAATTCCAAGATTTTTGCCGCCGCGTGCAGCAAGCTTCGTAGCAGCATCCTTCAACTCGTCCCAAGTTGCCGGAGCTTGATCATAACCTGCATCTTTAAGTAAATCCTTGCGATAGAACAATACACGCGTTTCTACATACCAAGGTATACTGATGATCTTCCCGTCAGATTTCATCGTTTGCACGGCACCATCGAAGTAATTGTCAGGTTTGAAGTTCGGATATTTATCCAAATAAGGCGTCAAGTCCTTTAATGCACCAGCATCTGCGAATTCCGGAACCCAAGTCGTCCCTAGCTGCAGGACATCCGGGCCTTTTTGAGACGCTACGGCTGTCAACAGTTTGTCGTGAGCGGAAGCCCATGGAATAGCTTGTACTTTTACATGGATATCGGGATTTTCTTTTTCAAATTTCTTTGCCAGTTGATTCAGTTTTTTTCCTTCTTCACCCATCGCCCATACGGTTAAGGTATTTTTATCGTCGGATCCGCCTGAACATCCTCCAAGGACGGAAGCCAAAGCCATGATGCATACAAACAAAAGCGCTAAGGATTTTTTCATTGAAGTCAATCTCCTTTTCATTATTATTTTGCTGATTTCTAAGTAATAGATGATATAAATGAAATATTGGTCTTCAATCGAAGAAGAGTATGATGCATTTGAAACATTCTTTGATATTGGTAAAGTCCTTACTTATCATAAATCGTTTCCAGCAATCCGTATATACACTTTCGAACTAACTGGATAGAACTTGTTTGAGAGATTCATAACATTGAATGTTCAGATCACCCCTTAAAAATAGAATCTTTTGATTTTTCAATTGAAACGTTTCGATGTTTTGATTATAATAAAACATGAATCCGCTTTCAACAACTTTGTGAAATTTCTTTATTTTTGTCGTATGGTATTCTTTCATATTTTTAGTTTCATAGGTATTTATTAGTGTTTCCAATGTTTCTTCTCCTTGTTACATAGAAATGAATATTGGAGAATTCTATTCACTCTGAATCGAAACGTTTCAATTTTTTACGATCAATCAATTGTTTAGGAGGAAAACAATGAACGAGCAATTCCTGCAATCTTTACTGAAAAAAATGACGCTGGATGAAAAAATCGCCCAGCTTCTGCAACTGGCAACCCCTTTCTTCAAAGGCTCAAATCATGAAGGACAAATCACGGGCCCAATGGAACAAATGGGAATAAGAGAGGAAGATATCCAAAATTCAGGATCAGTGCTCGGTGCCTCAGGAGCAGAGGAAATCATCAATATCCAAAAGGCACACTTAAATGAAAACAGACTTGGAATCCCCCTATTGTTCATGTCAGATATTGTGCATGGATTCAAAACCATCTTTCCGGTTCCGTTGGCAATCGGCTGCTCATGGGATTTAGGCATGGCAGAAAAAAGTGCAGAAATTGCTGCCAAGGAAGCGGCTGTATCCGGTGTCCATGTCACATTCGCCCCGATGGTTGACCTTGTCCGTGATCCTCGCTGGGGACGGGTGATGGAGTCGACTGGTGAAGATCCTTATTTAAATAGTGAATATGCCAAAGCCTTTGTCCGAGGGTTCCAAGGTTCGGATTTAACTAACGACCTTGACCGTGTCGCAGCCTGTGTCAAACATTTCGCTGCATATGGTGCTCCTGAAGGCGGACGTGATTACAATACAGTCGATATTTCAGAAAGAACCTTGCGTGAATCTTATCTTCCTGCGTACAAAGCGGCATTGGATGAAGGCTGTGAAATGGTGATGACTGCCTTCAATGTCGTGGACGGGATCCCTGCCACGGGGAATAAAAGATTAATGAGGGATTTGCTCAGAGATGAATGGAACTTCGATGGCGTTTTGATTTCAGATTGGGGTGCAGTGAAGGAAATGATCCCTCATGGAGTCGCCGAGGATGAAAAGGAAGCTGCATTAAAGGCCATCAATGCCGGTGTCGATATCGAAATGATGACTGCTTGCTATGTCAATCATCTAAAAGAGCTGGTAGAGGAAAATACGATTGACGAAAGCATCATTGATGAAGGAGTCATGCGCATTCTCGAATTGAAGCAAAAGCTCGGCCTCTTTGAGAATCCCTTCCGCGGGGCAGATGAAAAGCGTGAAAAGGAACTTGTCTTCAGTGAGCTGCATCGGAAAGCTGCACGGGAACTCGCCGTTAATTCCAGCGTGCTATTGAAAAATGATGGCATGCTCCCGTTAAGCAAGGAACAATCAGTAGCACTGATCGGGCCGTTTGCAGAAAATGGTGATGTTTTAGGACCTTGGTCTTGGCTCGGTTCAAGGGAAGATGCCGCAACACTCTCATCCGGAATCAGCGAGAAGCTGCTCGGGGCAAAACTTATCGTAGAAAAAGGCTGCGGAATCGAAGCGGGAACTACAGAACTAATAAATGGCGCTGTAAAAGCGGCAGAGTCTGCGGATGTTATCGTATTGGCCCTAGGGGAAGCTTCTGAAATGAGCGGAGAAGCCGGCTGCCGCTCCAATATTCAATTACCCGATATCCAGCTCGAATTGATCGCCAAACTGAAAGAGCTCAATAAACCGATGGCAGCAGTTTTGTTCAACGGCCGGCCACTTGATCTACATGGAGTGATCGATGAAGCGAATGCTGTATTGGAAGCATGGTATCCAGGGTCTGAAGGCGGCCATGCAGTGGCAGACATATTATTTGGCGACGAAAACCCTTCAGGGAAATTAACCATGTCATTCCCATATTCAGTCGGCCAGGTGCCTGTGTACTACAATGCATTCAATACCGGGAGGCCGCAGGGTGCCCCTGATGCCCAGGAGCGATATGTATCCCAATATTTAGATATTCCGAATGAACCACTATTCCCATTCGGATATGGCCTGAGCTACACAACATTCAGCTACAGCGAAGCCGCTTTATCGACTGATACGCTGCATCCAGATGCTTCCGTCACGCTCACTGTCAATGTTCAAAACACCGGAGAGCTTGCTGGTGAAGAAGTAGTGCAGCTTTATATCCGCGACCTTTCAGGTGAAGTGGTCCGCCCGCTTAAAGAATTGAAAGCTTTCAAGAAAATCCTCCTCCAACCTGGGGAGAGCGCAGAAGTTAAATTCACCATCAATGAGGAAATGCTCAAATACTATCACTCTAATCTTGAATTCAATAGTGACCCGGGGAAATTCATTGCTTCTGTCGGACCGAATAGCAAGGAACTAAAGGAATGTACGTTTGAATTATTAAAATAAAGGGGATGTTTTCATGGAGAATGTAAAAGAACGAAACCAATTTATTCTGGAGTCCGGGAATTTCCGTTTTTCCTTTTTAAATTCCGGAGATTTGAAAGAAGCAAGCCATAATGCCATCATGATCAACCAATTGATTTCGAATACTATAGATGGTTCTTTAAATAACATTTACCTGCGAATCCATAATCCGGCTGGTATTCAATTTTATCCACTGGTTGGAATCCAATCTGACAGCACCTTCAGTGTTTCTGAAACTCAGGCAGTTTGGAAGGGCTCAGTTGAACAAATTGATTATACAGTAACGTTCACCTTGACCGACAGCGGAATTTGGTTTTGGGATGTTGTCCTGGAGGGATCGGACAAGGAAGCCGATATCATATATGCACAGGACTTGGGATTGGCAGACCGCGGGGCTGTCCGTTCCAACGAAGCGTATATGTCGCAATATATGGATCACACAGTTTTTGAAGATGAAAAACGAGGCTATGTCGTCTGCTCCCGCCAGAATCAGCCGATGCAGGGCGGTTTCCCATATATCCAGCAAGGTTCACTCAATAAGACAATCGGCTATTCGACGGATGGATTCCAGTTTTATGGCCTTTCCTATAAGGAAACAAATATCCCTGAAATCCTGACGAAACCGGCTTTGGAAAACAAAGTGTATCAATATGAATTCGCCTTTACTGCCCTGCAATCGGAACGCGTACAATTGTCAGGCAGCAAGCAGCAGTTTGTGTTTTATGGCCTATTCAAGGAAAACCACCCCAATGCAATTGATTCGCTGGAATTCGAAGATGAGGTTTTAGCCGTATGGGAACAAGTAAAGACTTCGGAAACAACCGGATTACAGCAAGTCGAAAAGATCGATGAATCAATATCCAATGTTAAGCCATTAGAAACAAGTTCGATGACCATGGATGAAGTTCAAAAGCTATTTCCAAACCGCCATGAAGAAGAATGGGACGGTGATCAGCTCCTCTCCTTCTTCACGGATACGCATGAGCATATTGTGCTGAAGGAAAAGGAGCTGCTCGTTGAAAGAACACATGGCCACATTCTCATGACAGGTGATAATGACCACGTAAAAGAAGGAGTCCTGACAACCACTGCCTATATGACAGGGATCTTTAATTCTCAACTTGTCGTTGGAAATACATCATTCAACAAAATGCTGACAAATACCCGAAATGCATTGAACGTGCCAAAAACGTCCGGGCAGCGCTTATATGTTGAAGTCGATGGAGAATTGAATCTATTGTCAATGCCATCATTATTCGAAATCGGGTTCAACTATTGCCGTTGGTTTTACAAGCTGAAAAATGATGTTCTTGTCATCACTAATTACACGGTAGTCGACTCACCTGAAATCCATTTGCACGTGAAATCGACTGAAGGTTCATCTTACCGTTTCCTTATGACCAATCAGATCACCATGAACAACAACGAATACGAGGTTCCATTCCATCTAGAACTCAAAGAAGGATCCGCCTCCATCCGCGCTGATCAAAAGTCGGACAGCGCCTCGGTCTATCCTGATCTGACGTATAAATTCGAGGTGACAGGAGCCGGCAGTACATTTAAGCATGGATGCCAGGATGCCTCCCTTCTCCTTTTGGATGTGGAGAACGCAGCGGAATGGACGCTTTCCATCCAGGGATTGCTACATAATGAAGATCTTCCTTTCGTGCAGAGGGACGTTTTATCCGAGATTGAACGCTATCGAGAATTTTTTGAGGGCGTAATGAACGGCTTCAATCTAACTGTAAAAGGACAGCCGATTCAAAAAGTTAATTCATTGGCATGGTGGTACACACATAATATGCTTGTCCATTTTTCCGTTCCACACGGCCTCGAACAATATGGCGGTGCTGCTTGGGGAACAAGGGATGTCTGCCAGGGTCCTACAGAATATTTCATGGCCACCCAGAAATATGGAACAGTCAAGGAAATCATCAAAACGGTCTACTCCCATCAATATGAAGACAAGGGAGATTGGCCGCAGTGGTTCATGTTCGACCGCTACTCCCCGATACAGCAGGATGAAAGTCATGGAGATATCATCGTTTGGCCGCTGAAAGTCATCAGCGACTATCTGGCTGCAACGGGGGATTTCGGAATATTGGAAGAAGCCATTCCATATACGAAGCGCGGAAGCTATCAATTTACTGAAAGTGGAGCTCCACTTCTCGACCATGTTAAGAAGCAGATGGATTATATTCGCTCACATTTCCTTCACGATACCCATTTGTCTTCTTATGGGGATGGAGATTGGGACGATACTCTGCAGCCAGCCAATGCCCAGTTGAAGCAATTTATGGTCAGCAGCTGGACAGTCGCCTTGACCTATCAGGCCATTCATAAGCTTGGCACCCTGCTCAATGGCGTCATGCAGGAAGAATCCAATGAACTGCAGGCACTTGCTGAAGGAATCGAGAAGGATTTCAGGAATTACATGCTGCAGACAGACGTCCTTCCTGGGTTCTTATATTTGGAACAGTCGGAATCACCAGAATTGATGCTTCATCCAAGCGATTCGAAAACAGGCATACATTATCGCCTGCTCCCGATGAACAGAGGGATCATCAGTGAACTATTATCGGCAGAGGAAGCAGAACATCACTATCAAATCATCAAGGACAAACTATTCTGTCCGGACGGAGTCAGATTGATGAATCGCCCGGCCAACTATGCAGGCGGTGTAAGCAAACACTTTAAACGCGCGGAGCAAGCCGCAAACTTCGGCAGGGAAATCGGGCTTCAATACGTCCATGCTCATATCCGATACGTGGAAGCAATGGCTAAGCTCGGGAAGCACGAAGAAGTTTGGAACGGATTGGAGATCATCAATCCGGTCGGCCTGAAAAATGTCGTGCGGAATGCAGAACGACGCCAAAGCAATACTTATTTCAGCAGTTCAGACGGAAAATTCAATACAAGATATGAAGCCCAGGAAAACTTTGATCAGCTGCGGGATGGCACCGTGCCTGTCAAAGGCGGCTGGAGGATCTATTCCAGCGGACCGGGAATTTATATGAATCAATTGATCTCCAACTGTTTGGGCATACGCCGCGAAGCTGGGAATCTAGTGATTGATCCCGTACTTCCGAAGGAACTGGATGGCATGACTTTTGACTTCCAATACAACGGAAAACCTGTCACATATATCTTCCATTTGAATCAGGCTGAAGCCCGCGTGGATATCAATGGCCAAACGGTCAAAATCGAAACGGTATCCAACCGCTACCGCTCAGGCGGCATGATGATTCATAAAGAAACGTTGGATCAAGCTTTGAAGAATGAGTCCAATATCATTGAAATCTATGTAAAATAGTTATTATAAAAGGGATCCTGCTTTAATGAGAGCAGGATCCTTTTTCGTCTCTATGGATGAGGAGTGGAATTCGGATTGGCGACAGGCGGCGAAAAATGTCGACTTGCCTCGAATAATCGATATATCTGGAAATTCGCAGATATATTTGTATTTTCGTAGATAAAATGGAATTTTCGCAGATAAAAGGTCCAATTTAGTAGATAAATCTTGTGTGGTGACAGGTCTTCACTAAAGATCCATTAATTTTTGAGGCTTTAAGACATCCTATTGGCTGCTTCAACCGATTTTTGGTCCCATAGGGCGCTTTGAGACCTGATTTTTGCTTTATTTAGCTGATTTTTGCCTCATAAAAAGATCCTTGCTCAAGTATGGTCCAATTAAAGGCTAAAAGCTGCCAAACTCAAACATAAAACCCAGAAGTCGTCCAGCAGCTTCCGGGTTTCACATTTACTTAAATTCGATGACAAGCTTGTCATCGATTTTCGCATGTTTCTTTGATTTAATCGTAAATTGATTGCCGGAATTATTAACTGTATAATCCGCGCCAGCTTTCACTGTCCGATCACTTTCTATCAAAATCCGATCCACTGGCTGCGTCAGGCGGAATTCGATCAAATCCTCATCGTTCTTTGTGATTTCCGCAGTTGAAGCAATCACTTTTCCGGCTTTTAAAGCAAGGTTTATCGGCAGCATGACACCATCCCTGCTTTGAAGCATGATCGGCTCACCGTCAAAAAGCGGTTGTCCATTTTCAAAAATGCGAAATGTTTTATCGAATCCATCAAGATTCAATAGATGTATGAACCTTTCTCCCTCTTCATTCGCAGTGGTGGTCAAGAATACACCATGCTCCTCGCAGTCGTGGGAATACCGGGCACTCGCTCCCAGCCTTTCGATGATTTCTTTGATGAACGAAATATCACACGAATAGGAGGTTGCCATGATGACCGCCCTTCCTTTGCCGACAGGAATATCAGCAGCGCAGATTTCATCTGTCTTGTAAACTTTCAAAAGTGGTGCTGCTTTTTCGCCTGCTGTGAAGACTTGGGCGAAATAAGTCCGAACTTCCGGTCGCGGCGCAGCCCAGTTTTCTGCATACAGCGATAGATAGTTATGATCGAAATCTCTGTGGACCCCGGTCACTCTTACCCCAAGGGCATCTGCCAAAATGGTGCAATCATTGCCTTCCATATCATATTGAGGAATTTCTCCATATAATAGCAGGCCGCCTCCGTCCTCCAAATAAAGGGTTAACTTCTCTTGGATTTCTGAAGACATGTAGCGGGCTGAAGGAAGAACCAGCACTGGGGTTGTTTCAACCGATAATGGGTTGTTTTGGATGTCGGTTGAACCAAAGCGATAGCCTCCAAGGAGCATGGCGCGTCCAACGTTTTCCCAAGCACTTCCGGCACGATTTCCTTCAAGGTTCGATGCGATTTCTTTCATTTGTTCACTTTCAGGGTATTGATATTCCGTCATGAAATAGTCAGGAATGAAAGCGAAAGACACAGGATCGCGTTCTTCATTCATCACGGCGGCTTTTTCTTCGACTGCCATGATGGTCTTTATGGCACGTGCCATGCGCGGAAACGTGTAGTTCAATTTCCCCTCCGGACTGACTGGCGCTGCAAAGCCATGTCGTTCGCCCGTAAATGCGATGCGGTCGTTCCCATCCCCCCGCTTTTCTTCCATCCGATAATTGGTTCCACCGGCAAACAAGTAATAATTCAAGAGGCGGTTTCCTTGGGCAATGGACATCCTCGTTTTCAGATCGGCTGCCGATGGATCGTATCTCCCTCCGTAGTTGTCGCCAAAATTCCCATCGCCGCAATTGAATTCAACGGAAGTGAGCGGCTGATCCGGTGTATGCACCGCATCCATCATCGCATTGATGATATATAAATCCTGGAATGTCCCCATCGTCAAATCCCCGAAATAAATATCCGAGCCCGATAAATAACCCGGGCCTTGTGTATAGGATTCATATAATTGGCTGATTCCGATCGGGAAGGTCAGTCCGCGCAGGTTGCTCGTCCCATGGATATTCACGACGAAAGGAATATCCTTTACACCATATTCCTCCGCATAACCCCTGAGCTCGGCTACATATTTAGCGAACCTGTGCCTCATATAATATCCGAGGTCTTTCATCAATGCAGGCGCAAATTCCTCTTTTGGCGAACGGACGCTTTCATTTCTTTTCTCGATTTCCTTTAGATTGATTGGATACCTGGCAGCCACTTCATCCCGGCCGTATCGTTCATCAAGCCAAACGAAAAAATCATCCAGTACAAAATCGGTTAGATCCGGGCAGTTGCTCGCCCACGAAAGCATGCCGATTTCATTATCGAGCTGCAAACCGATAATGCTGCCCCCATTTGTCTGCAATCGAGGTGAGACAACCTCCATGACAGATTTGTACCATCTCTTGCACTCCTGCAGGAATCCAGGATGCATATAATCCACTGTCTTCGTCGTTGCCTGCTGTCCATTCCAGCAAACCGGAATGATTTCAGGGTATTTCTCATAAATCCAATATGGCAGCCCTTCATTCTTCATTTCCGCCATGACAAATGGTCCTGGTCGAACAAAAAAGTAAAGGCCGTTTTCTGTGCATAAATCTATGTATGCCGCTAAATCCAATTCCGGCCTTGTCTTCCCGGATAAATCAATCTGCCCTTCAACGGGTTCATGAATGAGCCAGGGCACATAACTGGCGACTGCATTGCAGCCTGCCAACTTCAATTTATCGATGCGGTCCTGCCACTCGCTCCTTTTTAGCCGGTAATAGTGGATTTCCCCACACATGATGATCTGCGGCTTTCCATCAATGATAATTTGTTTCTCCTTGATCTCAATCATTTGCTTCCCCGCTTTCAGATAAATTCTTTTTGTAAGACTAAGTTGATTTCTGCGGAAGGATGCTCGCTTTAAGAGGGGCTGGTGCAATCCCTCCGGAGCCTCGCACCTTCCGCGCGAGCATCATGATTCTTTCTTTTTGTACCCCAATCGTTCGATTCCCCGCTGGACATACTTATTTTTCATATACAAGTCCCAAATCAATCCGGAGTGATAATTTTCGATCATCAAAAGCGTGATGCCTTTGTCAATCCCGATGACATGGTCTGCATACCAGGCTGGAGAAACATCCAGGTTGTACGCATCCTGGAAACCATACTCTCCCCAGAGCTGGGGATGGTGTTCATAGTAATACTCCATGGCACTGATCGATTCTTCCGGGGTGAATACAATCGATCCAGCTGCCCCAGCAGGTGCTACCGTTCCATCATTGTTCTTTCTTACATTCGGGTGGAAAGGAGGGGCTCCCGGGCCGGCATAGCCTTTCGGACTTGCACAGGCAGTCAACCCCCAGGAATGTTCATGGTATGTCTTGAAACCCTCTGGATTATCGATGCAATACTGGCGGTTTGCCAATGAAGCTTGAACGGAATTCTCAAACCAATCGATTTGATCGGGATCCAGGTAGTCCTGAAATCTAAACCATGCATGGGCGTATTGGTGGGTGAACAAGCTTCCGCCTGGCGAGTTGTAAAACTCATGATCCCCATAGCGCCCCAGCCTGCGCTCGAATCCATCATAGATCTTCACCGGAACTGGATGTGTTGGTGAAGCAACACCGAGGAAATACTGCATCATCTGTTCTGCATACATATCCCAATGGTGAAATCCGCCCGTACCCGTGTTGTAGCCCATGTAATATTGGTTTTTGTCTTCATCATAGTACATCGGCCATTCAACCCGCTGGTAAATCTCTTCAAACAGCTGTTCAATTTCTCCCCCGAAATATTCCGCCGATGTAATCGCGCCATTCAAAAAGAGGGATGTATCAATGATCGAGGCACAGTCATAAAACTGTTCATTCTTTTCGGCCGTCTCCATATTGAGAAAATGATAGAAGAATCCTCCTTCGTGCTCCACGTGATGAAGGAATGTTTTGAGGGTTCCTTTCGTCCGCTCATGTCCCTCTTCACGGGTGATCCATCCCTTTTCGATTCCGATGATGATAGCCGAAAGTCCAAAGCCGACAGAAGCGATGCTTGCCACTTTTTTATTGGCCGATTGATCCAGTATCAATCCATACCCGCGGCTGTCCTCATTCGCATTGGCTTCATTCCAAAAAAAATCAAAACATTTCCTTGCTTCCAAATCAACGATCGATGTTGATGACACAGCTTTCACTCCTTTTTTATTCTCCTGTGATCCCAGATCGATCCACGCCTTCGACGAACCATCTCTGGGTGATGAAATAGACGATCAACAGAGGCAGGATGGATAATAGGGTGCCTGCCATCTTGATTCCTTCATTTAATTGGTTCTCACCAAGCCCCATTCCTGCAGGGAACATCTTTTGGTAAGTGGCAACGAATTTCTGCAGCTGCAGCGGCAACGTCGTCAACGCATCGCCGAAATAAATGGCGGCTAAATACGTCTCATTCCAGTACCAAACAAACGAAAACAGAAATGAAATGATGAATGCCGGAACGGCCATCGGAAGGGCGATTGTAAAGAAAATGCGGAAATGTCCGGCCCCGTCGATCTGCGCCGCTTCTTCCAAAGCTTTCGGTACTTGTCTAAAAAACTGAAAGAATATCAAGATGAAAATCGCACTGTTGATGCCTTGGCCAAAGGCGGCAGGGAGCAGAAAAGCTTTCAAGCTCCCTAGGATGTGCAGTTCATTGAAAAAAATATACCTTGGGATCAATGTCACCTGCGGCGGGATCACGAATGTAGCCAAAACAAGTGCGAATAGAATTTTCTTTCCTTTAAACTCAAATCTGGCGAATCCATAGCCGACAACTGCTGCAACCGCCGTCTGCACAACCGATGGCAATACAGTCACATACAGTGTTTCAAATAATGTCGGGAAAAAACTCAAAACTTGGTCGGCTTTTGAATAGTTCCCCCAATAAAGTTTGGTCGGAATCCAATTGACGAGGGGATTCAATAAGTCGTCAAGCGTCTTCAAGCTGTAGACGCCCATATAAATCATCGGAAATAAATAAACAAAACCGATTCCGATCAGCAAGCCATAAATCAGGATTTTAATCAGGAGGCCGTCCGTCCCCTGCATCCCGATGAAGAACCTCTTTGCCCTTAAATAATATCGATTCAGTTCAAAATTTTTGATTCGCTCCATGCTGCGCCCCTCCTCATGAATAACTCTTCTTTCGCTTGATGGTCATGAATCCGACAGAAATCCCCAAAGCCGCTGCAATGATGATGAAATATATCCATGACAGTGATGATGCATATCCAAAGCCTGTGTTCACCTTGAACATATTTTTCTGGATATGTTCGATCACCGGATTCAATGAGAAGATTGAATAGGTCACAATCGTGTATATGGTGTTGATGATGATCATTGGTGCGAGCCCCGGGAGTGTCAGTTTCCAGAAGATTTCCCAATTTGATGCGCCGTCAATTTTGGCTGCTTCATAGATTTGCTTATCGCTCTTTTGAAGAGCAGCAAGAAAAATCAAGATTTGCACACCGGAAAACCATAGAATGACGATCAAATTTTTAATCAAATACAATAGGATGCCATTGATGAACCCATCCGGATTTTCATTCAAATATTGATAGATGGCATATTGATCAATGGAAGGGATCGTTGTCACCCCTTGGTCCATCAACTCTTTGATGACCGGTCCGCTTGCAATGATGACCGGCAAAAAGAAAATCGTCCGGAAAAGGCCGCGGAACTTCACCTTTTGATTGAGCAGAAGGGCAATGATCAAGGAAAAGACGATGATGATCGGGACTGAAATGATCAATTCCTGCAAATATTGAGTCACTTTGTCCACAAAGACAGAATCGCTTAGAAATGCATATTTATAGTTTTCCAGCTTGATAAATTTCGTCTGGATCCCGCTTGTCGTTATTTTCACTTTTTGAAAGCTTAAATAAAACGAATATAATAGCGGGAAAGCGGTAAAAAGGAGAAAGCCAATCACCCAGGGAGAGACAAATAGAAAGCCTACTGTGCTATTTTTCAAATTCACTTTCTTCTTCACTTTGCTCCCCCCTTGATGACTGCAAATCCTTTTGGTTGTACTTCCGTTCCTTCAGTCTGATAAACTGCATCCGTATAGTTGACGATGATGGACACGCCATTTGAATAATCGACTTTGACAATCCCTTGCTTCGGAATCGACCTGCCGACAATCGTTTCACCCTCAACCTTTCCGAGAGTATCTTTAATCATTTTATATTCCTTCACGACTTCACTTTTCCAAGTACTGAATTCAGACGTATAGATATCCTTGGATTCGGTGTCGTGCAAAAGGCGTGATGGCTTGTCCGTCAACAGGAAAGAAGGATATACACCAAATTCAATCAGTCTGAGCACCTGATCTTCCCGGTCTGAGAAATAATTGGAATAAGGTGCGTAAAGCGGGATGATCCCTTTCAAGACGATTTGTACGAATGGAACGGTATCGGTTACGAACACATAGTTGGAAGAATACATCGGAACATCTAAATATTTGTTTGTATCTTTCCAGGCATACATATTCGGTTCATATAATGCCAGATTTCCGATTTTTTTCTGGATATCCCCGAATAATCGATGGTATTCATCAATTGATGCCGCCCTTGTCGAAGACTTCGTTTTGCTGAAGTCCGAAAACAATTTATAGCCGGTGGAATCAATCGCTACATTCTTTATCCCGTAATCGTGGAATTTTCCCACATCTGACTGAAGCATATCCATCGATTTCCACGGTGATAAATAGTAAATGGTTTGATCACCCTCCTGATGGGAAATCGTTTCCGAGCTGATTTTCTTCGCGACATCCTTGCTGCCGGAAAATCCTCCCCCACCTTCATATGCCTCCGTATAGTCACTGGAGAAATAGATTGGAATATGACTTTTGTTTAAGTCCGCTATGGTATTTTGGACATCGCCTTTACTCCCCAAGTCCCCTTCAACAGGAAACTTGGCCGGCAGGGTCCCGGTATATCCCCCTTCGGACCACCCTTTATATAGGACAAACATGTTGTCGACTCCCCGAGACTTTAGTTCATCCGTCATTTGAGGGAGGCGGCTGATTTCCGTCATCGGGATATATTGGTCCCATAACAGGCCTTTTTTGGATTCCCCGCCGAAGAAATCAAGGCGGATGTCAGCATCGTCTTTTCTTTTGACTAGTTGATGATTCTTCAGCAAGTCATTTTGGTATGCTTTGGCCATACCGACATAATCAGCGTCTTTTCCGGATAACAGTTTGTATTTCAGCTTCACATCAAATCGGTTTGCATTTTTTTGATACACCGTGATCCCTTTCCGATCTTTGCTGGTCGGTTGAAAGTATTCATATCGGTAATGAAATTGGGAAGCAATCCAATTGAAATCGGTTGATACCCCGGATGGATAGGCCATGATATCACCGTAGGGCGCCCCGTCTTCGACAACGGCAACAAATCCATTTTGTTTGACGCCATGGACGGCTCCAAATACAGGCATCTTGATCGGCTGCACCGGCACGATGCCTTCCGTTGTTTTAATGTTTTTTTGTATCCCTGCATCGTTTCCGAATATGGAACCGATGAAAGGAGCATCCGCTTTGCTGCTGCTTTTTTCATAACGGATGAGCGCACCGCTTCCATCAGGAATGAACATATAGCCATTTTCGTCATCTTCGTTTACTGCCCCGAAGAACGGGTAGACCCTCATCGAAACAAGCTTGGAACGTTTGTCTTCTTTAATTTTTGAATATGGAATCGAAACGGTGACACCGTCATCTTCAAGCGTGACATCCAATTCGAAATCGAGCTTTGCTTCCTTCATATATACATCTGCTTGAAAACCATCTTTTTTCTTTGTGATTTTCGGACGTGACTTATTTGTCAGGATGCTTTCGGTCCGGACCTTCCCTCTTCTATCCAGAAAATCGAGGGTGATCGCTGATTGTGCCATTTGAGTCCACGTTTTATTCAAACGATACTGATCCGGATGATCCAGACCGGACTGCCATACATAATTTGTTTTCTTGTTCAGCAGTTTGATCGCCAATGATTCAGGCTCGACATACAGGGCAAAGTCATCATTTTCAGCTGCTTTTTCGTAGCCGTTGAATGAAGGCTTCTGTATTTGTGTCTTTACTTCCGCTGTCTCTGTTTCAGGTCTTGTATACTGAGGCGACCCATACTCAAACCCATTGTCTTTCCCTTCCTTTTGGACAGGAGGATCAGTTTTCTTGGATGATTGTTCCGCGATAGCGTGCAATGGCAAAATCAATAAGGCCAGCACCAGCAAAATCTTTTTATACACGCAAAACCGCCTCCTTTATTACGGAATAAACAAAATCATATACTTGATCGACCAATACAAATACAATGAACACGACTAGGATCATGATGACCATCCCAAAGATGGTAAACAAGAAATTCCGTACTGTTTCACTGAATACATAGTTATGGATTTCCATCACCATGATGAACAGGATGACAAGACACCAAGCATAAACGATCCGTATCGAGAAAATGTAAATGAATGCCTCATTCAAGGTCAGAATATTGGTCAGGAAGGTAATCGGCAGGATGAAAACGATATACGGCGCCAATGCATAAATGGTGCCGATATAGATATCCTTCAAGCGCCCTTCCCCATCATTGATCGTACTGACGAGATAGTTGATGATAATGAAAAGGGCCAATGGTATGATCAGCTTGAGTAATTCCCCGAACAAGCTGACATCTTGTTGACCGATGGAAGAGAAGATCAATCCGGTCTGGAACCTGCTGACTAAGTATTCAATGATGAGAACAAGATATAGAATGCTCGCAGAAAGTATGGATGCATATTTCTTTCTTTTCAAATAGTAGAAACTGTCCACCGGTTTCTTGAAGAAGCTGAATAGAAAGAAGAGCTCCTTGATAAGCCGGACTTTTTTAACCTTGTTCCACTTAGCACGGGGGACAGCCAGCACCTTTTTCTTCTTATCCAAATATTTCAACACGTAGTAGATGATGATGAATCCTAAAATAAGAAGCAATACCGTTCCAAGGTTTTTTTGCATCCATTCATGCCTTATTTCCCAATAGGCATCGGAATAGCCTTGAATATCATTGGCAAATTCGAATTCATCCAGCGCCGAAGGATAATCCTGCTGCTTATAGTACGCCTTCCCCATCGCCGTGTGGGCCAAGCCGAAGGAAGAGTTCAGCTGCAAGACTTCCTTCCAATATTTTTGGCTCTTTACATAAAGCCCATCTTTATATAAAGCGATCCCTTCATGGACTTTATTCGTGAAGGAGGTCGTATCGAAGACTTGGATCATTCCCCTCTCTTTATCCGCTATGTAAAGTCTACCGAGGTTATCGACCGCAATGCCTGAAGGCTGTTTGAACAAGCCAAGTCTATTTGAGCCATCGTCTTCCCCGCCAAAAACAAAGAGGAGATTTCCAAAACTGTCAAACTCGTAAATCTTCGCTTTGCTGCTCACAGCGAAAATATTCCCATTCTGATCGACCGTAACGTCTTCCATGGATGATTCATCTGAAATATCATCAGGGAGCATATTTTGGCCGGCCACGTTCAATTTCTTGATCACTTCATTCTTAGTCCCCTGCGTGACGGAATAAATCAACCCTTGTTGGTCGATGGCAATATTCCCCGGAGCCGGCGGGGTCTTCCTGAACATCTTGGCTTTTTGGCCTTCTGTCGTCAGCAGATTTTCCAGTACAGATTTAAACGAAACCTCTGTATTATTCACACCATAGTATCCTAAAAAAGTACCTGTTCCGCTCAGTTGAATGATTCCATTCGTGGATCCTTCACTTATGATATAAATATTTCCCCTTCTGTCCACACCTACTTTTTGCGGTTTAAAGGATGATTTGCTCCCAAATAGAGGCGACTTCGGTTTTCCAATTGTCTTCTCTAATTTTCCATCCGGAGAAAAGCGAAAGATCTTTTCCTTTTCATAATCTGCTACATAGATATCTCCATGTTCATCGACATATACGCCGGTAGGATCCTTTAGGACGCCCTTTCCGACTTCTTCGACCACTTCATTGTCTTCGTTTGCCACAATGATTTTTTTCGTCCCGGAATCTGCAATGTAAATCAAGCCCTTTGAATCTATGAAAATATCTTCCGGATTTGTCATCTCTTCATCCGGCAGCAATTGCCCAAGAGGCTTATAAGCAGTCTGCGTCTTTATCTGGCTGCCATCAGCAGATAAAGTTTCCGTGTCATATGGCACCGATCCTTCGGCGCTCGCCTGCAGTGGAAAGACAACCATAGCGATCATACAAAGTATCCCTAAAATTATTTTCTGCATTTGCCTCCCCCCTCCGTTTTTACTTTTGGCTGAATCTACTATTCTGATGAGCTCTTTTGGTAAAGTTTATTGTTATTAATCAAAGATAGAGTAGGGTGGATTTCCACTGCAGGAAGCTCGCTTTCCGAGCGGCCTCACACGAAGTGAGGTTGTTCGATGTTGGAACACGATGTGCCCAACTTAATCGAACATCCGCCTTATATCTCCTCGGCTTCGCCTACGGGTCTCTCACCTTCCGATCCAATCAACAACATATGATGAATTTATAAGAAAAACTTTTAAAGACAACAACCTTTGAGAAAACTGCCTTCTGATAAGAACTTACTTAATCCCTGAATGCGCCATTGTGTTCATGACTTTGCTTTGTAAAATGATGAAAATGATTAAATTGGGCAAAAACATGATCAAGGATGCCGCGGCCGCCATCCCTTGGCCTGCCACGTTGTTTCCTGTAGCCTGGGAGGCAAGTGTCGACATGTAAAACGCAAAGGTTTTCAGCCCTTCATCATTTACATAGAGGGTCGAGGATTCCACGCTATTCCATACGAGCTGGAATGAAAGGATGGCAATCGTCGCCATCGCCGGCTTGACCAATGGGACGATGATCCTGATAAAGATTTGAAAATCCGATGCACCGTCCATTTTCGCTGCCTCAATCAATTCGTTAGGAATTTGATCTATGAACTGCTTCACCAGGAATAATCCGATCGGCATGGCGAGCAAAGGAAAAATATGTACCCAGAAAGTATTGATCAATCCAAGTTTTTCAATCAGTAAATATCTTGGTATGGCCACTGCTGCCGGCACGAACATCAAGGCAAGCGTGTTGATTTCGAATATCGCTTTTTTAAGCTTGAATTCTTTTTTGGAAAGCGCATATCCGGCCATCGTGCTGATCAGCACGGTCAAGACGACAACTGTGATCGTTACGATGATGCTATTGAATAAATAGCGGATCATCGGGACGCCTGTCGAGTTTGTCTGCGTGAATAGATCCTTAAAGTTTTGCAAAGTCGGCTTCTGCACAAAAAACCTTGGAGGGTAGGCAAATAATTCATCTATCGGCTTAAATGCATGGAAGATGATATAGACGATCGGCAATGCCATGAAAACTGCCAAAGGGATTAGAAGCGCATAAAATTTAAATTGGCTTTTATGGAACTTGGTTGGATTCATCTTGGTGCCTTGAAAGGCTGACATATGATCACTCCCCGTTATTAGTCCTTTTCCCCGAACAGTTTCCATGCCACCTTGGAGAAAATATAAACAATCAATAGCAATACGACGGATACTGCTGCAGCGTATCCCATTTCGTAGCGGATGAACCCGTAATCCTCAATATGATTGACCATCAATTGGCCCGCATATTGCGGTGTGGGGTTTGCCCCGGATAAAGCGACACCTATCGCGCCTGCCTGGAAGGTCCCCACAACCGCCATCACCGCACCGAACAGCATTTGCGGCCTCATGGAAGGGATGGTGATATAGATGACCTCCTGGAAACGGTTGCGGATTCCATCGATGTATCCAGCCTCATATACTTCACTGTTAATATTGAGCACCCCTGAAAGCATCGCAAGGAATCCCACGCCCATGCTTCCCCAAAGCGTGACAAAGATCATGATTTTCATTAAATAGTCAGGCGACTGAAGCCATTGGATCGGCTCCACCAAGATCCCAAGGGTGATCAACAAGCTATTCAGATAACCTGTCTGGTCACCGCTGAATATGATCATCCACACAACGGACATGGCAACCCCTGCCGTCATCGATGGAGAATAGATGATCAGCGCCAAAATGGTCCGTGCCCTCTTAGGAATCTGCGCCAGCGCCCAAGCAAGGATGAATGACAGGATATACCCGCCTGGGCCGACGATCAATGCAAACGTCAACGTATTCGGCAATACCTTCTGCATGAATACTTCATCCTGCGTGATCAGGCTTACGTAATTGCTAAGACCCACGAATGATGGCGACTCGATGGCATTGAAATACGTAAAGGATAAAAGGATGGCGGCACCCACCGGAATGATGATGAACGTGATGAAAAATAATAGATACGGTGAAAGAAAAAATAATGGTGCGAAGTCTTTTTTATTTTTCATCCTGCTCGCCTGCCCAACTTTTCACTTGTTCAATGGATGGAACCCGATATGGTTTGATAACTTTTCCGTTTTTCATATATCCAAACTCCTCCATTTTTCTGCTTATTTCCCTGTCGATTGCAATGACGGAATCATCGACGGCAGACCTCGTATTCTCACCGTCAAACACGACTTTGTTCCAGATATTGCTCAGTTCCCTTTCCACCATGTAAGCCCCTGGCGTCTTCGGAACTTCTTTTAAATACTTCCATTGCTCAAGGATGACCTTCTTGTCCTCTTCCGGCCATGGCAAATTTTTAAATGCTTCAATATTGGCTGTATTCCACATATATTCAGGTCCATAAAGCGTCTGCAGATTGGTGGCAAATGCCGTCTGTGTCTCCTTGGACATCCACCATTTCAGTAGTTCCCAGGATTTTTTCTTATCCTTTGTCCCTTTGAAAATCATGGCTGATTGCCCCGATCCGGTTGCCCACCTTGCAACGCTTCCATCCGACTGCTTGATTCCAGGCTGAGGAGTGATTCCCCACCAGCCGGCAATTTCCGGTGCTGCGGAAGTCAATTGAACGTACGTCGTAAAACTGGAAACACCAATCGGCAATGTTGAATACCTGAAGTGGTCGTAAAAGTTCGGGACTTGCAGCGGCATACTGTATATCGTGTTAAGGTCGGTCATGAATTTAATCGCCTTCAACGATTGCTCGCTGTCGATGTCTGTTTTCATTCCGCCATCCTTGTACAAATCACCGTTGAATTGGTAAATGAATGGTGCAGTTGTCTGAAATGGCTTGAATCCACCAGCGCCTGCTATCGGAGTATAGTAATTCATCCCGACACGCTGCAGTTCCGGCAGGATGTCCACAACATCATTCCACGTATCCGGTACCGGGATGTTCAAGGCATTCAAGATGTCTTTCCGGTAAAATTGCACAAAGAAATCTTGCGTTTCCGGAAGTGCATAGACCGAATCATCCACCATCATCGGCAGGAATGCCCCCGGTGAAAATTGCTTGCTGAACTTTTCAAAATCCGGAAATTGGTGCAAGTCCACAGCGGCTCCACGGATGGATAATTCGTATGGCAGCCAGTTGCTGATGCCAAGGGCTACATCTGGCTGCTTTTTCGCAGCACTTGCCAAAATCAACTTCGATTCATCCGGCATGATGGAAAATTTGACATGAATGCCCGTTTTCGGCGTGAAATTTTGGTCGGCCATATTCTGGATCAACTCTACATACTGCCTTGGGCGATTCACCCAAACTTGAATGGTCTTATCATCGGTATCCGAAGCGGTATATGTCCCTGAATGGAACGATAGGAAAAACCTCTTTATCCCGAAAGCCGCTTTGGAAAAGAAATTGGCTTCAGCACTTGGAACCTTTTGATTTCCTCCATGGACATAAAATCGATCAATCAGAAGCGGCTGCTTCTGCATATCAATCAGGAGAGTGCCTAGCAATTGCGACACAGAGGAGGAGCCTTCCGACAGTTCTGTCAATCGGTTCGGTATTTCATCTGGCTTCTCGTTCAGTGTTCTTAGCTTCTTGGCAGCAAGCTTCAAAGACACGACTTCTCTTGGATCTTTTTTCGAGCTGCTGAGGCTCTTGACGTATTTGCTTTCATCCTCCAAAGCCTTCTCCCACCCGGCAACCCGCTTTTTAATATCTGGGATGTACTCGCTGATCTTCCAATCGCGGGAACGATCCATTTGATTTCCCGTAAGCTTTTTGATCGAAAGCGATAAATCTTCAATTCCTTTCATTACTTCATTCGTGGTATTGAATACTTCTTCATACGGCGAAGCATCCGCTTCAAGTGAAAGCGTGTGCTTCCCTTTTGAGAAATAAAATAGATATGGATGGCCTTTAACATTGCTTAAGGTCACATTCGACCAATCTTTTGTATAGTCAAAGGTATAATGCGCAACTTCTTTAAATGGAACGGATCCATCGATGAATACTTTTCTGAATACTGGTCCGCCTGTCTCCTTATTCTGCTGGACTTTGAAGGTGAGTCGATAATATCCGGCCTTTTTGATATCGACGCCCCAGTCTACCCGCTGTCCGCTTTCATCCCAAGACTCCCCGCCGAATGAATTGAGCAAAAGAAGCTTAGCATCATTCGGTTTGACGGAAGCATCCTGTACAGCCATCGGCCTTGTATAGGAGCTGTTTTTGGATTGGGGAATTTCAGCTTCTTGCGTTATCATTTCATCGACTGCCGGCTGATCATGATGACTTTTTATGTATTGCTTATACGTTGGAACTTCAGTCGGGGAATGTACTTTGATGCTTCCGATGAGCATCTCTCCGCGCAGGTTGGAAAGGGTGATTTCGTTCATCCCTTTTTTCAAATGATACTTCAATGCATCCGGCTGGAGATGGCTTGCATCCTCAGCACTGATTGTTTCCCATTTAGCGATCGCCTTTTGCTTCGGAATGATTTCATTTCCAAAGCGATCTTTTTCAAATTTAGATTTTACATTTTCCCAGCTCTTCGGGAAGACGATCCGCCTGCTTTCATAGTAGGGAAACTCTCCATTGACTTTGATTGAGCCCTCTATTGGAACAACCTCTTTATTTAATGGAAAATAATCGAATGAAATTTCGTATAAACCATCTTCTTTGACATCGACCTCAAACGAGGCAGAATTATGATTATGCCAATAGAAAACACGATCTCCATAACCTTTGCTTTTCGCTTCAGGGAGTAAATCCTTTTCATCCATACCTTTAAAATCTGACGGATGGACAGTCGCCTCGAAATCCGAGGCACTGCCCAATCCATCATTTTTCCAATTTTCGAGGACGGTATGATAGCGATCTTCCACCACTTTTTGAGCAGGCTGTACGACGCTTTTCGTATCCTCCGCCTTTGCAAACCCTTGCGGAATGATGAGGAAAAAAATCATCATCAGCCAAATCAATTTTCTGAATTTCATACAATCAACCTCCCCGAAAAATTGAGCATTACTTATTTAAAGAATCCATCGCTTCTTTTGTCTTTTGATCTGCCATTTGATCCAGTTGTTTCGCATAATCTTCCACTTTCAAGTCGCCCTTCACAAAACTATCCATCAATTGGCCGACCGTTGCGTTCTCATTGTCTCCCGCTTTGACCCCGGTTTGTCCTTCAAACCTTGCATCTACGTAGCCAGGAATGATTTTGACCGGCTCGACAATCGCATTATCGAGGTTGTCATATGCTGTACGGATCCCCGGGACATCTTGGATGGAGAAGAACTCATCCAAAACATCTTTGTCAGTGCTTACAGGAAGCGTGTTCATCATCTTTCCTTTTTCATCTGCGATTTTCATTCGTTTCATGAATCCTTCTTTTCCAAATGACATCCATTTTGCAAATTTATAAGCTTCTTCAGGATGTTTGCTTGATTTAGAGATGCCGACAAAGTCATTCGTTACGACTGTTCTGCCGCCAGGGATACCGATGAAGTCCCAATCGAAACTTGCATCTTGAGGAGCTGCCCAAGTACCATCCCATTTCACAGCCACTCCGCCTTGAAGCCAAACTTCTTCTGGGTTTTCGCCTTTGAAGTTCGCTTTTTGCTCATCCGTCAACGTTTCATACGTGTAGCCATTTGTGGCAAATTCCTTCGCAAGGTTCACACCTTTGATGAACTCCTTGCTATCAAGCGAATATTGTCCATCCTTATACGTATACCAGCCCATATCCTTGTTTGCTGCAGCCGGATACCAATCTGAAATGGAGAATGGATTATTCAATCCAGCAATCCCTTTATTGATATTGGTGACTTTTTTGACTGCATCTGTAAACTCCTGCAATGAAGGTCCATATTCGGGGTAGTCCAGATTTGCATCATTAAACAAATCTTTATTGACGAAATATCCAAGGAAATGCTGTGCATATGGGACTGCATAAACTTTTCCATTATAAGTGGCAGAGTCGCGCACCGCCTTCGAAATTTTGGCAAAGTCCTTGTCCTTTTCCGTCATTTTTGTGATGTCCATCAGCCAATTATTAGACAGCGCCAATGGGATTTGCGGCAGTGCAAACACATCCGGCATTTTTCCGCCGCTTGCTGCAGCCGACAACGTACCATTCCAATCGGAGGTGCTGATGGATTCATCGATTTTTACCTTGATATCCGGATTTTTTTCTTCAAATGCCTTGATCATCAAACGCTCCAGATTTTGTTCCTTTTCAGTCCCGAGCGTCCAGCTGGCAAATGAAATGGTTACCGGGTCCTTGCTGCTTTCCTTGTCAGAACTCGCTTTTTCCTTTGAGCTGCAGGCAGCCAAAGAAAGTGCCAATGCAGCCGAAACTGCCACAGAAACTATCTTTTTCATACATTTCCCACCCTTTTCCTTTGTTTTTTTTGGCTCTTTTCGTAAAGTTTGCTGCGATTTCAAAGGTTGATAGTCGTTGATTCATCCTTTTCTTTCAAACAATCTTTTAGAAAACAGCCTATTTGTATTAACGGCTTTGATAGCCTGTTACTACCTTTGTTGAAGTTGAAAGTGAATGGTTGCCGTCGGATTTGATTTCCGCATCCGGACAATGAACTCTTGATTTGATGCTTTAGAAACCTCAACCATTCCATTGCTCATCGGCTCCCAAGTCTTCGAAATGAATTTGAATTCTTCTTGCTGCTGAACCATTCTTACATCGAATTTCAATTCATGCTCGGTATTGGCCGATCCAAAAATTTCACCTGTTCCGAATACCAGCTTCAGATCATCGTGAAGTTCCACCTGATAAGGGAGCATCAGTCCACTTCGGGGCGGAACGACAATTTTCTTTCCGCCAAACAGAAGTTGATTTTTATATTCAATGACAGTCTCTTTTTCGTATTCGTCAAAATTCTGGAGGAAAAAGAACTGTGTCCCTTCGTCACTCTTCCGGACACTGATATCCACCTCATCCTGAAGGCGGAAGCGGGAATGCACGCCTGCTTTCTCGGCAAGCCTTTTAACCACTGAATTTTTATGATAAAAATCAATTTCCATCCCGATTCCAAACATCGTCAACATGCCTTTTCCGATCTTTTTCTGGAAGGCAGCCGCTTCTTTTTCCTCATGTTCTATCCACCCGAAAGCCCCTTCCCGGACTTCATATGTTTCAATAAACGCAGCACTTACACTATCGATTCCGGCAACATTGACAAAACCGTGATGTTCCGTCCCCTTTATCCGTACATCGATGAAGTCCCTTAAGATGGTGCAAGGCTTGTTCCTCAACGTTTTTGTCGGAATCGTAGGGAATAGGATCAGGTGACCTCCATTTTGCAAATATTGCGCCAATTTCCGTTGCACAGGCTCGTCCATCCACTCCGAAGCAAAAATCCAAAGCGTCGGCACCTTCCCTGGATCAATCTGCTGCTCATCCAACAAGTTCACACTGTCGAAGATGATATTGTTCGTTCTTAATGCCTTTGCCATTCCGTTGTATAAAAATGCTTCCCGCCCATGCTGTATTTGGTCGATCATCGATTTTGTATGATCATCATGGAATTCAGTCATGTAATAATCCGGATAAAATCCTAAATGGGTGTCCACCTCTGGCTTGGTCTCCAGCAATGGTGAATTGAAAACATTGAACATGTTCCCCAAATGCGAGATCACTCGATAATGCGGCCGCATTTCGCCTTTGGAGGATAAAGGTGCCTGCCATTCATGCCTCCTCCCCAGCAATCCGATATTTTCATAGTTTTCTCCACCCGAAAACATATAGTAATTGATTCCGTTCATTCCGTCTGCCACACATAACCGGGTGGTCAAGTCGAATGCCGATGGCTGCAGCCTCGGTTTATCATGACTGCATCCCCCTTGGAATTCTGCAGAAAACAATGGCTGTTCCTTCCATTGGATGGCTTTTGTAAATGAGTTGGCGAGTACGATATCAATGAAGTTGTCGTATTCGATATTGCCGATATAATAGTCTCCCGCCATCAATACATTTTCTATTTTTGCCGCTTCAAGCAACTGGGATATCCCAATTGGATACATCGTCCCTCGTTTGACAATATCGATTGTATGGAACCCGTGGATATTTACGACAAAAGGAATAGTTATTCCCTTTTGTTCAACTGATTCTTTCAAGTATTCTATGAATCTGCGATAATGCTGGCGCAGAAAAAGACTGAATTCATTCCTGAGTGAGAATGCATCATTCTCTTCTGGCTTTTTGACAATGGAATGAGTGAGTTCATGAATGTTGGAAGATGGTCTATTGAACTCTAATTCAAATTGTTCATCGCTGTATTTGCTTCTTATGTAGCCTTCAAATTGAGCTAAAGTCGATTCATTGTAATCCGGCTGGTTAATGACCCAATGAAACATCCCGACCTCATTGTCCAATTGAAAAAGAATGACCGGTCCTCCATTTCCCGCCTGATATGGTGCGATTACCGCACAGACAGCCTCATACCATTTCTCCACCTTTTCAAGGAAAAGTGGATGCATATAGCTGACCACACGAGTAGGATGCATTTCCCCTTCACTCGTTTGCGCAAGTGCTTCAGGATACTTTTCAATGAACCATGTCGGTACACCGTGATCAATGATTTCTGCCATGACATACGGACCTGGCCGAACAAGGCAGTACATGCCTTCTTCCTTGACGATCTGGAGGAAAGTATGAAAATCCTTTTCCGGCCTCGTCTCCCCAGTCAAATCTATGGCGCCTTCTTCCGCTTCATGAAATATCCAAGGTACATATGTACTGATCATATTTGCACCTGCGGCTTTGATCTGTCTGATTCTGTCTCTCCAATCCTGTTTGGGAACCCTAAAATAATGAAGTTCTCCCCCAAAAATGAAGGAATCTTTATCATTGACCGTTATCTTTCCGGCATTTACATTGATCATTTTTTTATCCCCCCATTAACCTGAATTTCTTTTCATGAAATCAACTTTTATGGAAGCCAGCTCATTATCCGGTTTCCGCTCTATCATATCGAACAGCGTATGCGCAGCATTTATCCCCCATTCTTTCCTTGGAATCCGCATGGTTGTGAGAGATGGCGTAAAATACTGTGCAACATTGATATCATCAAAGCCGATGATGGAAATGTCCTCTGGTACGTTTAACCCATATTCCTGGATAGCCCTGATGGCTCCCATCGCCATTTCATCATTTGCACATAAGAATGCGGTCGGGATTCCCGATTTGTCCTTCTCCATGCGTATTTTCATGGCTTGGTATCCACTTTCTTCGGTGAAATCCGCCCTTAATAAATCCTCGATCTGAAAAGGGATTTTTCCTTTCAAGAGCTCTTCGCGAAAGCCTGACAACCGCTGCTCACCATCATATGATTCTTCTGAACCGGCAATGAATCCCAACCTCTTATGTCCTGATTCAATCAGGTATTCTGCTGCCTTCCTCGCGCCTTCATTATTCGGTAAAAGTACATTTTGAATATTAGAATGATTTAATTCCCGATCAAGAACGACAATGGGGAGCTTTTCACTTGCCAATGAATATAAAAGCTCGTCTTCCATGTGGTAATTTAATACAATCGCTCCATCCACGTAGCGTTCAACGAGCATTCGGTGCCGGTCTACAGAGGAACTGACCACCAGCTCATATCCCTTTTCCATCACCACATCCTGAATGCCCTCCATCATGTCGTTAAAAAACGGACCTGTAAAACCGCTCAAAAACAAGCCAATGATCTTCGTTTTTTGTTCTTTTAAATTCTTGGCGGGGCCGTTTGGACGATATCCGATTTCCTTTGCTGCATCCATTACTTTTTTTCTCGTGTCCACCGCAACCAGGGGATTCCCATTTATCGAGTATGATGCGGTCGAGACACTTACCCCCGCATGCTTTGCCACATCCTTCAGCGTTGCCAAATAAAATCCCCCTTATTTGAAACGTTTCAATCAATTTTCAAAAAAATATTTGGATAATTATTGAATTGAAACGTTTCAAAAATATGAATTTAAAAAACAACAACAAAGTTGTCGAAACGTTTCACTTTTAAGTATGAGCTTATTATAAATCTTAATGTAATCGTTTTCAATAGTCTTTTCGTATATTTTTGACAATTCAAAAACATAAAGGGGTGGTCCTTTGGTGCCAGGCACCGAGGGGCCACCCCTTTTGTTATTTTTTACTGTGGCTCAGCAGCCATTCGAAGAATTTCGGATTGCTGTATGTTTCGGTCCAGGAGTCATGCCCTGCCTCTGGATAGACCGTAAATTCGATATTCCCGCCTTTTTGCCTTAACTCATTGACTAATTGTTCACTTTCTTCAATGGGAACGATATCGTCTTTTGCACCATGGAATGCCCAAACCGGTACATCTTTAAGTGCTTCCATCCCATCTGAAGATCCCCCGCCGCAAATAGGGGCAATCGCCGCAAATTGATCGGCATGTTTTTTTCCGATCTCCCAAGTTCCATAGCCGCCCATACTCAATCCTGTCAAGTATATCCGGCTTTCATCGATCCTGAATTTCGAAATCGTTTCATCCAGCAGCGCCATGACCGCTTCTTCATGAAGAAGCCAATTGGAGTATCGCTCTACTTCCAGTGGACATTGCGGAGATACAAGAATGAACGGAAAATCGTGATCTTCTGCAAGCTTGGGAGGTCCATTCCGCTTCACAATTTCAATATCGCTTCCCCGTTCCCCCGCTCCATGCAAAAAAAGGACGAGTGGATATGTTTGCGTAGAAGTTTCATAGTCTTTCGGAACATGCAAAAGATAATTTAATTTCACATTTTTTAAGATTTGGATGTCTTTTTGAAAAGATTGAATGATTTGACTCATTATGTCCTCCCCTTAATCGTTTATCCTTGTCATTATAATCGCAATTTTGTGAATTCTGCAAGTTGTCCATGTTCAGATGTTTACGAGGAGGATGGTCGGTTGGCCTTGTGGCTGCTGTAAATAGAGTGAATGAGTCGGTGGTGTCATATTGGGTCGGACTCAATTGATACATTGGTTTGATGATTTAATCGGATTTTAGGTCTCCTCCGGACTCTTTGGGACACCCTTTTGACGATTTAATCCGATTTCAGGTCTCAATCATGTTGTTGAAAGCTTATTTTGCTGGATACTAGATCTCAAAAAGAGTATTTGAGATCACTCCCCAATCCTGAACCAGTAAATCATAAAAAAACCGCCCCATTCGGGACGGAGTTTTACGAAGTTTTATTTTTCGTCCGGCTGTAGATATCGAACCAGACAGCTAAAATCAGAATGCTTCCTTTTACGATCAGCTGCCAGAAGGAATCAATGTTCATGATGCTCATGCCGTTATCGAGGCTTGCCATGACCAATGCGCCGACGATGGCCCCAGGGATGGTGCCGATGCCGCCCATCAGTGACGTTCCACCAATGACGCATGCCGCGATCGCATCCAATTCATACATATTTCCGGCGCTTACCGTTGCCGCATTGACCCGGGCCGTAAGGATGAGTCCAGCGATTGCAGCCAACGTGTTCCCTAGGACAAATACCATCAGGATCCTGCGCTTGATGTTAATCCCGGAAAGAACGGCCGCTTCTGGATTTCCGCCAAGTGCGTAAACTTGTCTGCCGAATACCGTACTCTTCGCAATGAACGTGAAGACTGCTGCCAAAACGATGACAACGATAAATGGAATGGGAATACCTTGATACGAATTCATTAAATACACAAATCCCATGATCAATGCGCCAATCCCGATGATCATGGCCGCCGTCCATTTCATCGGCAATACTTCAAAACCATATTTAATCCGATCATTTCGCTGCTTGATGATATAGTATACGGTAAAAATCAAGGTCGCCGTACCGAGGATCATTCCTACCAGCGGGATGATATAGCCTTGCCCGATAATTTTCAGGTCTGGTGTCAGCGGAGCGATTGTGCGGCTGTCCGTGATCCCTGTCAGAACCCCCCTGAATATGAGCATCCCCCCGAGCGTAACGATGAATGCCGGAACCGCCCGATAGGCAATCCACCAGCCTTGCCACAGACCAATCAATGCTCCGAGGATCACTGTCGCGGCGATGACAGCGACCGGGCTCCATCCGAACCAAACATTCAATATCGCCCCTACCCCACCGGTCAGACCAACCAGTGAGCCGACGGATAAATCGATTTGACCGGATACAATGACAAGCACCATTCCAATCGATAGAATGGAGGTAACAGACATTTGCAAAAACAGATTGGACAGATTTCTTGGAGTCAAAAATGTATCATTTAAAATAGTAAATAAAATCCAAATGACCAGCAGTGCCCCGATCATCGAATATGCCCGCATATCGAGCTTAAATAAGTTCACCTTTTTTTCCTTTACAACCACGTTTGAATCAACATTGGTCTTATTCGTAATTGTATTCATGAAACCTTTCCTCCCGTCGCTGCTCTCATCACTTTTTCCTGATCCGCTTCTTCCGCATTGAATTCTGCCGTGAATTTCCCTTCAGACATGACAAGCACGCGATGGCTCATCCCGAGAACCTCCGGAAGCTCGGAAGATATCATGACGATCGCCACTCCTTCTTTCACCAGCTCATTCATGATTTGATAAATCTCAAGCTTTGCCCCTACATCAATTCCACGGGTCGGCTCATCGAGAATCAGGACCTTCGGCTTTGTCATAAGCCATTTACCCAAAACGACTTTTTGCTGGTTCCCACCGCTTAAAGTCCCGACGACTGTTTCGATGGTCGGTGCTTTCACACGAAGCTTTTGCTTATAAAAGTTTCCTCCAAGGATTTCTTCATTCCGATTGATGATGGAAAATGGAGATATACTCTTCAGGCTTGACATGGATATGTTGTTTTTAATATCCATATTGAGTACGAGGCCATATTTTTTTCGATCTTCGGAAACGAGGGCCAAACCGTGTTGAATGGCCTGCGATGTATTTTTAATGGCTGCGTTATTCCCTTCGATTTCAACGGAGCCTTCACTTTTTCCAGGGTATGCCCCGAATAGGCTCATCACCAACTCTGTCCTCCCCGAACCCATTAGCCCGGCAATACCGAGGATTTCACCTTTTCTTACTTCAAAAGAGACGTTATCGATGACCTTTTTATCCGGGAGCTCCGCTTTGTAGACAGAATAATTTTTTACGGACAGCACCGATTCTTTAGCCTCGGATGGAAGCCGCGGGAAGCGGTCCTTTATTTCTCGTCCGACCATGTAGGCGATGACTTTATCCTCATCTAGGTCAGCCACCGAATGGGAGGCAACCGTTTGTCCATCCCGCAGCACAGTGATTCGATCAGCTATGTCGAACACTTCGCTGAGCTTATGGGAAATATAAATGCACGTTACACCTTTTTTCTTGAACTCCCTTAAAATCTCCAATAGGATTTTTACTTCTTTTTCGGTCAAGGCGGCTGTCGGTTCATCTAAAATAAGGATCTTCGCATTTTTAGATAATGCTTTGGCGATTTCAATCAGCTGCTGTTGTCCGATTCCAAGCGTCCCTGTTACGGTGTCTGCCCGGACGCCTTCCAATCCTACTTCATTGAGCCATTTTTCCGTTCTTTGGACCATGTCGTTCTTATTGACGATCCCAAACTTGGAGGGCTCGTTGCCAAGGACCAAATTCTCGGCGACGGTCATCTGTTTTACCAATGCCAGTTCTTGATAAATGATGGATATCCCTGCTTCTTCGGCGTCTTTTATGGATTGAAAGGATTGTTCCTTGCCATTGATCAATATCGTTCCTGAATAAGTGCCATGTGGATAAAGTCCGCTCAGCACCTTCATCAGCGTAGATTTCCCGGCGCCATTTTCTCCGCAAAGGGCATGGACTTCCCCTGTATTGACATGAAAGGTGACATCATCCAATGCTTTTACACCGGGAAATTCCTTGGTGATAGATTTCATTTCCAGTGCTATGCTCACGCTTATATTTCCTCCTTACCATATTCGTCTTCCGCTAAATGGATGGGACTGATCCATATTGAGCAGCTTTTCCCTTGCCCGCATCCATGAATCAGCCCCGTACACCACAGCTATTAGTTATAGATATCTTCTTTGGAATGGAATCCATCCTTGACGATCGTGTCGTCAATGTTATCTTTTGTTACGGCGATCGGGTCAAGCAAAATGGATGGAACATCGATTTTGCCATTGTTTACTGTAGCTGTTGTATCGACTTTTTCGCCTTTCGCCATTTTGATTGATAATTCAGCGACTGTTTCAGCAATCAATTTAATCGGTTTATATACCGTCATCGTTTGTGTCCCATCTACAATTCGTTTCACAGCCGCCAGCTCGGCATCCTGACCGGAAACCGGTACCTTTCCTGCAAGGTTTTGTGCTGCCAGCGCTTGAACGACTCCGCCCGCTGTTCCGTCGTTTGCTGCCACAACAGCATCAACTTTATTTTTATTCGCAGTCAACGCATTTTCCATGTTCGCCAACGCATTGGCAGGATCCCATTCATCCGTCCATTGATCGTAGACAACCTTGATATCCCCGCTGTCAATCAATGGCTGAAGGATATTCATCTGTCCTTTTTTGAATAAATGAGCGTTATTATCCGTGTCCGCTCCTTCGATCATGACATAGTTCCCTTTCGGTACAAGGGCAGTGATCGCTTTTGCCTGCATTTCCCCTACACGTTCGTTGTCAAATGATACATATAGATCCACATCTGAATTTTTGATCAAACGGTCATAAGAAATTACCTTGACGCCTTCTTTATGTGCCATTTCCACAATTGAAGCCGCAACTTCGGCATTATGTGGAACGACTACGAGGATGTCGACCCCTTGGCTGATCAAGTTCTCAGCTTGGGAGATTTGCTTTGCATCATCGCCGTTTGCTGCTTGAACGTTTACTTTTGCTCCAAGATCTTCTGCTTTTTTAACGAATAAGTCCCTATCTTTTTGCCAGCGTTCCTCTTCTAATGTGTCAAGCGAGAAACCGATCGTAATTTTCCCGTCTTTTTTATCCTTTGATTTTGCGCCGCTTGCGGCAGTATCTGTGCCCGATGTACAACCAACAAGCGATAACAGAAGCACAAGAATAAGACTGATAATGGCTAATCCCTTTGTTCTTTTCATTTCCCCTTCATCTCCTCTTCATTTCTCTTACACTATTAGACTAGCATCAATGAAAGCGGTTCAATTGTAATAGTTCCTTCACTTTTTTAAAATGAGTAGCACTATCTTAAAGCGCTTTCAAAAATTGTGCTTATCTTTTTGAAACAATCAAGGAGCGTTTATATTGGGAAGGGGACATCTGGCATGTCCTTTTGAAAACCCTGCTAAAATAATTCGGATCTTGATAGCCGACCAAATAGGCAATCTCCTTCAACGATTTCTGCCCTTCCATCAGCTTTTTGGCATGCTTGATCCGACACTTCGTCAAGAAATCGATGTAGCTGATTTCACACTGTTCCTTGAAAATTTTGCTTATATACTGGGGAGTCAGCTGGAACGCTTCGGCGAGCGTATCAAGCGACATATCCTTTTTCGTGAAATGATCCTTTATATATTTTTTTACTTTGTATGCAATTTCTGATTCGTGCTTCTGGCTGTTCTGTTCTAGAAACAAAAACAAATGATCGAGCGATTGATTCAGTTCTGCTTTCAAATGCCTGTAAGTCAATAGCGGCATTAATGGAAAGGATTTCGTATAGCTATAGCCGATTTCCTCGAGGTACCTTTTCATAATGGCAAACAAATCGATCAATTTTTGTTGGATTTCCTCACAGGCTGTTTGAGATGCTGCCTGCTGTTCCATCCAATTCGCCAATAGACTCCTAATCTGATCCTCATTTCCAAGATAGAACTGCTCCATGATGTTTTGTTCGATTTCCACCCACATCGATGCCCCATCGTCCTCCTTTTCAATAAGCTCTGTATAAAAGCTGATCCGCTTCTTTTGAAAAGCCTTACCCGAAGCTCTCAACGCCTCATAATAGGAGGTTCTGACCTCTTCCAAATTCATTACCATCCTCCCGATGCCAACAGTCGCTTCCACATTTCCGGGTTTGAGAGAATCGAAGATATGCTGGGTACATTGGTAGGCATGTGACCTATAGGATGCTTGCTGTTCGGAGTAAAATAAAATGATAGGTGCCTGTGACCCGGAAAATGGTCCGAACCAGCATTTATTCCTGCTCTTCAAGGCAGCCTTGATCACATTGAATCCAGCGGCTCTCTCCTCTTTTGTCCCCCCATCGAGCCGAAGGACGAGCATATAAAAATGAACTGTTTCATCCACTTCGACCAATTTGAGGCTCTCTTCCAAATGAATCGCATGAACATAGTCAAAGATAAGCTGTGTCACAATGTCACTTTCGACAAATGGCAGCATAGCCTCTACCCTTTGAGTCAGGACCAATTCTTTTTCCCTGTCCCTTTTCTCTTCCGCTGCCTCCAGGACGACTTTTTCAACCGTATGAATGATTTCCTTTTGTTTACTCGGCTTCAGCAAGTAATCCTTCACTCCGATCCGCAATGCCTTTTGAGCATAATCAAATGTGTCGTAGGAAGAAACGATGATGATCTTGATGAAAGGATGTTCCCTTAATATCCTCTCAGATGCTTCTAAACCGTCGATGAGCGGCATTTTAATATCCATCAAAATGACGTCAGGCTCCCATCCTTTTACCGCATCGATTCCCTGTTTGCCATTCTCGGCCAGACAGAACTCCCACTCGGCATGGGATTGTGAAAGTATTTGCAGCAATGCGATTCGTTCGATTTCTTCATCCTCGACAATTAATAGCTTCAAATTAAATCCTCCCTTTGTTCATTTGGCAACAAAATCTCGATCCGTGTTCCATTTCCTTCTTCAGACATAATTTTCAGCAAGCCTTTTTGCCCGTAATGAAGCTCCAGACGCTTCATGACATTGCTTAATCCGATGCCGCCAGTCGTTTGACCTTCGCGCCTCTTTCCAATTCGTATCTCATTTAATCTTTCCTCGCTCATTCCGATCCCGTTATCTTCCACTGTGATACGTAGTCCATCCACATCGTCCTTGATGAAAACATATATATGTCCGCCCCTTTCCCTTGGCTCGATGCCGTGGGTAAAGGCATTCTCTACAATCGGCTGTAATATGAAGCACGGAACCTTCATCATATTCGCATGGCATTCATTCACGATTTGATATTCGATCCGATTGGTGAACCTCGCCTTCAAAATCGTTAAATACTCCTCTAAAAGGACGATTTCTTCACGGAGAAGCACCGTCCGGTCATTCCCATGGAGGTTGTACCTCAAAACACTTGCAACAGATGTAATCAGCTCACTCGTTTCACCCGCTCCCTCTAAATATGCCTTTTTAGAAAGCATATTCAGTGTATTGAAGAGGAAGTGGGGGTTGATTTGATTCTGCAGGCGGCTCAGTTCACTTTCCTTTAGAAGCAGACGATGCTCCTGAAGTTCCTTTTCAAGTTTGGCTTTATTCTTCAATTCTTCTACGTACCGCTTGATGTTCAGCCTCATATCGTCAAAGGCACGTCCCAAATAGGAGATCTCATCATCCCTTTTTCCATCGATCTGCACCGTACGATCCAGATTGCCGGCAGATATTTCTTTCACCGCACCGGTCAACTCGAATATCGATTTTGTCATTCCTTTTGAAAACCAATAGGAGAACAGCAAGGAGAGGAATAAAACAAGCGTCAGTGTCCACATCCCCAATCGCTGTAAGTTTTTGCTCAGCTCCATCATGGCCTTGTAAAGCTTTTTTTGATCGTTCAGCTTTTGCTTGAAGAGTTCCAGCGTCGTATCATCGATGAATTGAGAGATTTGCAGGCTTTCTTCATAATATTTCGTCACGGTGTCCGTCAGACCCAGATCGGAAAATTGCTTAGCCAGATCCATCGCCTCCACTTGATTCTTAATCAGGGATTCATAGTTTGTCAGAATGATTTTATTATGTTCATCCTCAACCTCAGACAGTCTTTTCGTATTGGAAAGCAATTCCTGCTTTTCTTGATTATATTTCGCTCTATTTTTTGAAGTAGGGTCATTCAACAAGGTGCTCAAGCTTTCATGACTTTTGGAGCTGAGAGTGGAAATATTGTTGAGCAGAAGGTAATTCTCTAAAATTTGATTGTATTTTTTTGTCGCCTGGTCTGTTAAATAACTTGTCAAAAACCAAAACGAGCCCATGATGATTAAAATCGTCAAGGTTAATTGCAAAATATTTTTTTGTATTTTTGTCATGATTTTTTATCCTCTATAAACTGAATATCTGTATAAACATGCGTCGGCAATGGTAGATTTTCTTTGTTTAGCCACTGTGCTAAAAGTTGGATGCTTTTCTTTCCCATATCCAGCCTCGAGTGGAGAAGGACACCATTGATTTCACCGCTTGAAAGCAATTCCCTCGCCTTTTTTGTGTCATCGAACGAGAAAATCTTTATTCCGTTCATAGAGTAGCGCTCCTCAATCGCGTCAATCACTTTTTCCTCTGTATTCGGCCCCATCGTGACGAAAATTTTCAAATCGGGATATTGGTTCAGCAATTCCCTTGTCTGCGTCTCGATGGAAGGTGAATCACCATTCGTATATTGATAGATATGCTCGTGGGTCTTTGATAGAGTTTCAAATAGTCCCTTCCACCTTTCCTCTTCAATATCGGAGTCCTGGTTCAGGCTGACGACTCCTATTTTTTCAGAAGTGGAGAATAATTTACGAAGATTGGAAGCAACGAGCTTCCCGGATTGTTCATGATTCGTTCCTATGTATGCCTTCCGCAGGCTTGTCGGGATATCTGCTCCGACGGTAAATACGGGTATTCCTTTCACTGTGGCTTTATCGATGATGCTTCCGAAACGCGGCTCCTCGAGGCCGACCAAGATCATCCCATCGACATTTGAGGCGATTGCAACTTCCATTGCCTTTTTGATTTCTTCAGGATTCGCACGATAGGAGCCCTCCACATCGAGATTGATAGAATTGGATTTCGCCTCAGCCTTTGCACCTTCGATGATCTCATCCCAATACGGATCACCAAGGTGAGCGGAGATGATGACCGCTCTGTAGACGGGCGCTTTTGATTTCACTTTTGGCGCCTGCCCGAATAACAGCGGATAAATTTTTATGATATTGACCAGTGGAATGATGGCAGAGATAATGAGCACGACAAAAATAAGCATCGATAATTTCTTCATGGTTTCCCCTTCCATATGTAGATTCTCAGATTTTATAGGTATGAAGGCATCCTACTTATGTAATTCGACATATACCACGAAATTCCTTACATCCTGTTTCATTTTTGTTTTTTTTTTGAGATATTCGATCAGTTGGCAAAAAATAAAACGGACCCACCATTATCGGCAAGTCCGCTTGTGATATTCTATTCATGATCGCATCATTATGTGTATATTTTTTCCAATCTATTGCTTCGCGTGTTCATAAATGAAATATACATAATCCGTCGATGGGCCAGGATGTCCAATCTGCCGGAGCATCGTTGTAATATTTCCACGATGATAGGTTCCGTGATTCGACACATGCAGCGCTAAATCAGCCAATGTCGTTTCCACTTCCCCCAGCTCGGGATGTTTGACCGTAAACCCTTGATCCATGACACTCTTATTCTCCTGAAAAAATTTATTGAAGCTATGTGCAAGCACTTCGTATTCAGCTTCCAGCTCTTGTAGAGAAAGCTCTTGAATCAGTCCTCTTTTCTTGACTGCTAACTGCCGGGTCTCATCAAAGGCAGACCCTTGCATCGTTTGCAGCCAAACAAAATCGGTTAAATAGATGTGCTTCAAAACGGCGGATATACTAGGGAAGCCGCTGTCCAGCTCCTTATCGCAAATTCCTTCCGGCAGGCTTTTTAAATGCGTAAACACTCGTTTGTTCGCCCAAACATGGTAGTCGTAGAATTTCTTATTCATGCCCTTATTCTCTCCTTTTATAAAGATGTTCCCTTTATTATATCTGGACATCACTGACATCCGCTGTCAGTGATCGCCATTTTGATGGTGGTTCAGCAAGTCCTGAATGACTGAGATCATTTTGTTCTTTAAAAAAGATGGTTTCCTTACTTCAATCGATTGTCCATATGAAATAAAGATGTAAGGGAGATAGGAAATCGCTTCCTTTTCACTCACTTCCAGATAGAGATCTTTATCCGTACAATCTTTCACGACTCTTCCGATAAACCAATGCTGGCACAAGTCTGCGATTGCTTGTTCCCTGCCATGAAGGTGGATAAGCACTTTTTCTTCTTGCTCGCATGGGTCGGGAAGCATCCATTTCATGAAAAATTCCCTTGGGGAGAAATCGACTGGAGTTTCAAATACTGCATCGGTGTTGGTCAATTCCTTAATTCGATCAACCCGGAAGCTTCTCGGTTGATTCCGATAGTGGCAGTAGGCAACGACATACCATTTATTCTTCCAATGGACCAGTCCATATGGATCGATATTCCTCGATGTACGGGTGTCTTTTTCGCCCTTTTGATAGACCATGGTGAGGGTATGGTTCCGGACCATGGCTTGCTCCAGTTCCTTCAAAAAGTTTTCCAACTGATGCGAGTGGGAGGTGCTGATCACCTCGAAGCCGTTTATATGACGATCAATCCGGGTCCGCTGGCTTTCATTGGTGTATAGTTTCAGCTTCGAAACGGCCGCCTCTAATTCTTTGCCAAATGGATAGCCTGCCTCTTTTGCAAACGAGGCTGCATGAATCAGCGCCTTCTGCTCTTCAAGATTGAAAAACAGCGGGGCTTCTATTGAGTGGTCCAGCAAGCTGTACCCTCCATTATGCCCTGCTTCTGCTATAATCGGCACACCGCTGGCAGATAAAGCATCGATATAGCGGTAGATCGTCCGTATATGGATTTCGAGCTCCTCGGATAGCTCTTTGGCGGTCATCCGCTTCCTTGTTTTCAAGAGCCAAAGAATGGAAAGCATATTATCGGATTTAGACATGATGGAAGGTCCTTTCACTATTATTCTATGAATCAATTCGCTACCATCATCATATTCTCCTTTCTAGTCTGATCATCTCTAAAAGCTGTTATAAAAAAATTGTTGATTTTAGCAGCTTTGCAAAAAAATAATTACACCATGCTGAATTGTAGCGGAAGGTGCGAGACTCCGGAGGAATCAGCGGGCAAGGCGAGACCCCGCAGCGGAGCGAGGAGAGGATGGGGCGGATGTTCGATTAAGTTCGGCACGTCGTGTTCCAACATCGAACGACCTCACTTCGTATGAGGCCCTCGGAAAGCGAGCATCCTGCAGCGGAAATTAAATTTTTTTCTTATTTCAATTAGCAACAATGATACAAAAATAACAGATAAACCCGCCCCTTTGGTGCCAGGCACGATGGAGGCGGGCTTAATCTGCTATTGTTCTTCTCTTTTAAACGGCCACCAGTTGGCTTTGCCGAAATTCTTCACCATGACCGGGATGAATAACGGCAGGATGATAAATGCATAGAGTAATAGACCAATCAGGATGATCGAAGCGATCTGCAGCAATGAAAGCATACCTGAAGGCATCATGGCCGCAAACGTCCCACCGAGGATGACAACAGCCGAAATGATGACCGTGCCCATCTTTTTCATGGAAAGCAGCATGGCATCCGCCACTGATAGATTGCGATATTCATTGAAGCGATCCATCAGGAAGATGCTGTAATCGACCCCGAGTGCCACCAGAATGACAAAGCCGAAGAATGGGACTGCCCAACTTATGCCCGTGTATCCTAATAAATTTACATATATGGCTTCATTCATCGCCATCGATGTATAGTACGTCAAGATGAGCGATCCGATGATATAGATTGGCATAATGATGGAGCGGAAAAGGAACACAAGGATGATTCCGATTCCTAGAAGCATCAACACAACCGTACGCGAATAATCATTATTCGACATCTTGTTCAAGTCGGCATTTGTGCTTGTGATCCCGCCGACAGCCACTACCGCATTCTCAAGCTTTGTTCCTTTCACCGATCTCTTCACTGCTGATTTTATGTTATCCACCTTGCTGATCGCTTCGTTCGAATATGGATTTTCCTTGAATATGACATCCATCGTCATCACTTTGCGATCCTTCGACATATAGGCATCGATCGCTTGTGCAAAATCCTTGCTTTTCAACACTTCAGGAGGCAAGTAGAATCCATTCATGCTTGAAGAACCGGATAGTCCGGATAAATAGCCCTGCGCCGATCCAATTCCTTCTGACACTTGATTCAAGCCATCCACACTTTGATCAAGCCCATCCGTCAGTTGACTTAACTGTGAATCTAACCCTTCGAAAGCTGATAAAAGCTGCTTTTGTCCGTCATTGATTCCCGCCAGCCCATTGGAAAACTTCGGCATATTGTCGACGATCATGCCTTGGCCATCCGCCAATTGATCCAACCCGGTTTTTTGCTGGTCCAGTGCAGCAATCAGTCCTTTAAGCCCTTCCGCCACCGTTTGTTGGCTTAAATTCGCTGTTTCAAATTTATTATTTGCTTTGTTCAGAGCGTCTATGATTTGAACAATTCCATCATTCGCCTGCTGTAATCCGCTTGCCAGACCTGGAAGCTGCTGCTTGGCTTTTTGAACGGTTCCTTTTATCTTTTTATACTGATCTTCACCTTGCAAGCCACTGTATTTGCTTTCTAAATCCGTGAAATCTTTATCGGAAATTTTGTCAAAATCGCTGGATAAACCTTCTACTCCATTCCCGATTTTCTGATAACTCACTAGAGCGGTATTCAATTGACTTCCGATTTTGGTATATCCGTTTTGAAGCTTTCCATAGCCTTCCGATAACTGCTCTGCACCGGCTTTTGCCTTTTCCAAACCTTGTTTGATTTCTGTAGAACCGGCAGATCCTTGTCTGATCCCGTCTTCAATCTTGGAAAGGTTCGATTGGACAGTCGATATTCCCGACTTAACCTGGCTGGTCGCATCGATTAATTGATTTACGCCGTCGGCAGCGCCATTCAATTCCGGCTTCGATTTCGAGAGCTTGCTCCCCGCCTCCTCTAATCCATCGCTTATTTTATCCAATCCTGTCTTTCCCTTTCCCAATCCTTCACCAAGGTTTTCTGCTTGGTTGGGCACATACAGTTCCTTGATCGGATCCCCGGTTGGACGCGTGACGGAGCGGACAGTATCAACTGAATCCACCTTCTTCAACTCCTGGCTGATTTTCTCCGTGACAGCGATATAATCGGCAGAGTCCATTCGCTCATCGTTTTTGATGACGATTTGGGTAGGCATCGATTCACCAGGTCCAAACCCGTCGGCAATGGCATCGAAGGCCTTGATTGCCGGGACGTCCCCGCTGATTTCCTCAAGCGAGTTGAAGGAAAGCTTTCCATCATAAGTGACCAGGAAAGGGACACAAATCGCCGCCACGATGAGAAGGGCTAGAAGCGGCCTGCCCAATGAAAATCTTCCGGCAGCTCCCCATAGCCTGCTTTCCCCATGCTCTGCCACCTTTTTAGATGGCCAAAAAAGCTTCCTGCCAAGCACCGCCATGAAAAATGGCACGATCGTAAACAGTGCGATGAGCAAAACTGCGACTCCAACGGCAACTGCCGATGCAGATTGATACAGTTTGAACTGGGAGAAGCCGATTGCAGCAAATCCGATCATGACCGCCACACCACTGAAAAAGACGGTCCTTCCAGCATTCCGATACGTTGCAACTATGGCTTCCGTCATCGTTTCATGCTGCCCCAATTCCTCCTTGAAGCGGCTTAGCAGCAAGATGCAATAGTCCGTACCGATTCCGAACAGTACGGCCACCAAAAAGATTTGTGTATAGTTCGATATTGGAAAGTCCAACTTGTCAACCAGGATGGACACAACCGATTGTGAAACGAGATAAGTGAATCCGACTGCCAACAAAGGAATCAGGGGAGCAATGGCTGACCTGAATACAAGGAACAGCACGCCCAAAATAAAGACGACCGTAATTCCTTCCGTTTTCTTCAAACCTTCCTCTGAACTTTTCGTTAAAGCGTCGTTGATCATCCAATTGCTCGTATAATAGTGGTCGACTTTTACATCTTTTATCGTATTGTAAAGCTCATCGCTCACTTCTCCAGTCTGCCTGTCATCCCAGCGGAGGCTGATGGATGCCAAAATGGATTTGCCATCCTTGGAGACGAGCTGATCCTTTAAATTTTCATCATTAAAATGTGTCAAAATCTTGGTGATGCCCAATTCTTTTTTATGTTTCTCCAGCTCACGAATCGCTTTTTCCGCTTCATCGATTTCTGTCCCGCTCAGCTTGTGATCATCATGAAAGACAAGCGCGACCTGAGTCGCATCCCCTCCGCCTTCCTGCTCCTGGACATCTTTCATGATTTGATTCGCCAGTTTCGAAGAATATCCATTCGGCACATCCACCTGACCTTTTTCCCTGACCAGATCAGCCATATTAGGTGAAATCATGAATAGTCCGACAATAATGGCAATCCATGCAGCAACAACCAACCATTTCCCTTTAATGATCGCTCTCATGTTCAATCCTCCAGTTGAAAATCTTTGCTCTCCGCAATGACATGTTCCAATTTTTCATACGTCCTGATGAATTGCTCGATTTCATGTTGATCAAATTGTTTGATCAGATGTTCGACAAGCTTATGGATCCGGGTCTCAGTCTTCTCAAATAGTTCCTTCCCTTCATCGCTCAATGTCAGATAAATGACGCGGCGGTCTTTTTCATCGCGGTTTCTCTGAATGAGCCCCTTTTCCCACATTCGGTTGATGATCGCAGTGATTGCACTTTTTTTCACTTCAAACACTTCGGCAAGCTCTGTCGAAGTACACACTTCCTTTTTTTCGATATACCGGAGAATATAATGCTGGTCATTGGTCAAATCATCTCCGATTTGACATTTAATCAAGCTTTCGGCTTTTTTATTCACCGAAAATGAAAGCTCTATGTACCGGTCGACCAGTTCTTTGATCGTTGGATTCGTCATGATCATTGCCACCTTTAATAAAAGTTCTACTGTTTAATAGTTCAATTGTTTAACTATAATTCATAAACAATACTTTAGAGTATATTTTTTTAGCTGTCAATAATTAGATATAGTTAAATATTTTCGAAAAGAGCCAAAATAAAAAACGGAGCTTTTTCAGCCCCGTTTTAAAAAGAAATTTATTTTTTCTCGACTGCATGTCCGCCGAATTCATTGCGCAGCGCCGCAACCACTTTGCCTGTGAACGTATCATTGTCGAGTGAGCGGTAGCGCATAAGAAGCGACATGGCTATTACCGGAGTAGCGGCTTGAAGATCAAGCGCAGTTTCAACGGTCCATTTACCTTCACCAGAAGAATTCATGACACCTCTGATGTCATCAAGTTTGGCATCCTTGGAGAATGCACGCTCCGTCAATTCCATCAACCAGGAACGAATGACAGATCCGTTGTTCCAAACTCGTCCAACTTTTTCATAATCATAGTCGAATTCACTTTTTTCCAATACTTCAAAGCCTTCTCCGATAGCGGCCATCATACCGTACTCAATGCCGTTATGGACCATTTTCAAGAAATGCCCGCTTCCAGCTTTTCCTGCATAAAGGTAGCCGTTTTCCACAGCTGTGTCACGGAAGATTGGCTCAACGACGCTCCACGCTTCTTCATCTCCGCCGATCATATAGCATGCTCCATTTCGAGCGCCTTCCATTCCACCTGAAGTCCCGCAATCCATGAAGCTGATTCCTGATTCCTTCAGCTGATTGTAGCGGCGAACGGATTCTTTATAGTGAGAATTTCCTGCTTCTATGACGATATCGCCTTCGCTTAAAAGCGGCGTAACTTCTTCAAGAACGGAATCAACCACTGAATGCGGCACCATTACCCAAAGCACACGCGGTTTATCCAATGACTCCACCAATTCCTTTAAACTGGAAGCCCCCTGTGCACCATAACTGCTTAATTCTTTTACTGCATCCTGATTTAAATCGAATGCGGCAACCTCGTGATTATGGTCAATTAAATTTTGTCCTAAATTAAGACCCATTTTCCCTAAACCGATTAATCCTACTTTCATGTGTTGTTTCCTCCTTAAATGCTGATTCTGGCAGTTGATGTTTCATGTTTACATATAATTTAAACCAAGAGTTATTCCCTTTACGATTATATAGGAAATGCCCTGAAGATTACCACCAGTTGAAGCCATCTTTCTTCAATAATTCTTCTGCAGCATCCGGTCCCATCGAACCTGCTGGGTATTTATGCAATGCGAGGGCATTTTTATCAAAGGCCTCCAGTATGGGCTGGATCCACTTCCAGGAAAGCTCTACTTCATTCCAATGTGCAAAAAAGGTCGCATCTCCCTTCATCGCATCAAAGATGAGCCGCTCGTATGCTTCCGGCACTTCTTCCGTTTTTGTCGAATGTCCAATATGAATCGGTTCGATTTTCCCATCATTCAATGGGTTCTTGCTGTTCAGGGTCAATGTGACACTTTCATTTGGATTGATTGTGATAACAAGAAGGTTCGGCGATAAATTCTCCTGCTTATGCTCTTGTTTGAACTCGATGACAATTTTCGTCGATTTTTCCGTCATTCTTTTCCCTGTTCGGATATAGAATGGAACACCTTCCCAATATGGATTGTCCACAAGAAGCCTTGCCGCCATGAACGTATTATTCATGGAATCTGAACTGACACCGTGCTCTTCTGTATAACCCGGAACTTGGTGGCCATTCATCTCGCCAGATTCATACTGGCCACGGACAATATAATCAGCCATTTCCTCTTTCGGGACTGTCCTTAATGCCTCCATCACCTTGCTTTTTTCTTTTCGGATTTCTTCCGGCGAGTTGGATGCCGGGGGCTGCATCGCTGTCATCATGAACAGCTGCATCATATGATTTTGTACCATATCCCTTATGACACCGGATTGGTCATAGTATCCAGCCCGATCCTCTACACCGACCGTTTCACTTGCCGTAATCTGCACATTGGATATAAACTCCTTGTTCCAAAGCGCCTTGAGCACTGGATTACCAAACTCCAACGCTTCAAGATTTTGCACCATCGGCTTACCGAGGTAATGGTCAATCCGGAAAATTTCAGTTTCCTCGAATGCTCGGCTTAAAGTGGCATTCAAATGACGCGCCGAAGCCAAGTCCCTTCCGAACGGCTTTTCGATGATCAGGCGCTTCCAGCCGCTTGTAGAAGACAGCCCGCTCTTGTGCAGATTGATCGCAATCATCTCAAAGAAATCCGGTGCAACCGACAAATAAAACATCCGATTCTGCGGCAGGTTCATCTCTGTTTCCAGTTCTTCAACGGCGGCTCTGAGACGCTCATAATCCCCCAATTGATTGACATCCAGACTTTCGTAGCGAAAGGCCTGTAAAAACCCTTTAATATCTTCACTTTCATACAAGCTTCGTCTAGAAAATGTTTGAATGGACTCCTCCACATGCTTTTGAAAGTTAGTATTCGATATTTCCCTTCTTCCTAATCCAATTAAGGAAAAAGAAGAAGGAAGTTTTTCATCTAAAAATAAATTATACAGCGCAGGGTATATCTTCCTTTTCGCTAAATCCCCTGTTGCGCCAAACAAGACAAACGTCATTGCGTCCATCGTACATACCTCCACTGTAATCGGGCACATCCTAACGTTGGAATGCGCCGATCGAATTATGCCTGACATGCTAGTAAATTTTTTTGCAACAGGGAGAAGTATACTACTTCGTTAGAGGATTTTTAAGTAAAACGACTTAGGTCATGCACCGGAAGGAGGATATGTTCGGAAAATGGAGTTTTCTTGAGAAAATGCCTATTTCCGCACGGATATTTGGGTTTCTGCACGTTAAAAAGTGTCTTGTGCGAGAATATTGCAATTTGCGTATGAAAATTTGTTTTTTTGCACACAACTCCGATTTTTTGCACGATCCGCCACGGAGTACCACCTTCACACTTCAAAACTGCCGGGGGCGGCAGCCAGACAAATTGAAAACCGCCCAATTTCGTTTTTGCGCGCAAATCTGTATTTATGCGCCTAACTTTGGTTTTTTGCGCCATTCTTCTGTTTTTTTGCGCGCAACTCCGATTTTTTGCGTCCAACGCTTCCTTTTTTGCGCAAACCCGCTCCGGCGCACCACCCTCACACATCAAAACTGCCGGGGGCATCCCGGCAGCCAGACAAATTGAAAACCGCCCAATTTCGTTTTTGCGCGCAAATCTGTATTTATGCGCCTAACTTTGGTTTTTTGCGCCATTCTTCTGTTTTTTTGCGCGCAACTCCGATTTTTTGCGTCCAACGCTTCCTTTTTTGCGCAAACCCGCTCCGGCGCACCACCCTCACACATCAAAACTGCCGGGGGCATCCCGGCAGCCAGACAAATTGAAAACCGCCCAATTTCGTTTTTGCGCGCAAATCTGTATTTATGCGCCTAACTTTGGTTTTTTGCGCCATTCTTCTGTTTTTTTGCGCGCAACTCCGATTTTTTGCGTCCAACTTTGCCTTTTTTGCGCGTACCCGCTCCGACGCATCACCTTCACACTTCAAAACTGCCGGGGGCATCCCCGGCAGCCAGACAAATTGAAAATCGCCCAATTTCGTTTTTGCGCGCAAATCTGTATTTATGCGCCTAACTTTGGTTTTTTGCGCCATTCTTCGATTTATTGCGCGTAAGTCCGATTTTTTGCGTCCAACTTTGCCTTTTTTGCGCAAACCGCCACTAAGCTACACATACACACATCAAAAAACTGCCGGGGCAATCCCGGCAGTTGGACAAATAATAATTTATTCTTTTATTTGGAGTTTCTCAAATGCTAATTCATATCTGGCTGCTTTCTTGGTACCTATACTTTTGATAGATAGTGATCTGAATAACCCCCTCACAGAGTGTCTTGAATTGATATTTAGAAAATCCCGCGCTTCATTATTGGTAATTTTTTTATTAACTAGCAATAAGTAATCTCTTAGTGCTTGCAAATGAGCATCCCTGCTAATTAGTTGGCAATAACGACAATGCCAACCACGTTTTATCTTTAACATGGGATACTTTTTGCAACCAGGGCATTGCACCCCTTTAATCAAATCATCTTTACTTGATTGATACCGCTCTAAAAGATTAATTTCATTAGGAATGTGGTTTTCCAGGAGTATTGACGAGAGGTGCTTAACTTTATTTAAACTTAGGCAATTTCGTTGATATTTTGCTTCTAATTCATGAATTTTGGTTAAAAGAGAAGGGGTATGAATAATGATTTTTGAGAGGTCATCTGTATGTTTGGTCGTCCTAAGTATGGAACGGGGATTTGAAAAAACCACTAAAGTTTCAATAGGAACCTTTGGATACTTCGTCCGATTCAACCATTTTTGAAGGTTGTAGCACTGCATCTGGATTTGTTTTATTGGATTTGGAAATCCCTCTTCCTTTCCATCTATTGTACGAACGAGTTGTTCAAACTGCGTGTCAAAGCAGATCTGTCCTACCATATTTTTTACTTCAAGAATTAAGAAAAACCTCGATGAAAGAATTAAGACGTCAATTTGGAAAAAATGTGTTCCGGTGAATAAACGAAGATCATGGAGAATGAAATATTTATCGTGATGAAGATAACTAAGTGGGTATTGAAGAGATAATTCGCCTTTATAACCTGCTTTAACTTTTTTAAAATCGTCATTAGCCCGATCCCAAGAAGGATATGTATTTAGAATACGACTGATAAACGCTTCTAGTTGATCAAGAAGAATAGGTTTTTCCAGCTCTTTAACTAACAAAGCATCACTCCTAGCAACAAATTATATTCCTAATTCGATATTTTACGCTAAATTCCTTTTCAAATTTTCATTTTTGTGGAGATGTTGTGCTTCTAGAAACACTTCAAACTTTCAAAACTCCTATGGACATACCTGAACCGGACCTAATTAAAGGTCTCCCGGTTTTGTTTTTGCGCGCAAATCTGTATTTATGCGCCTAACTTTGTTTTTTTGCGCGATTCTTCGGTTTTTTTGCGCGCAACTCCGATTTTTTGCGTCCAACGCTTCCTTTTTTGCGCAAACCGGCAAACCGCCACGAAGCTCCACCCTCACACATCAAAAAACTGCCGGGGGCAATCCCCGGCAGTTCCATAAAACAATCTTATTTTTTATAATCGAAGTGGATTTTTGTGCCTTGGTCGAAGTTGAGGTCCAACTTAGCTTGTTCGACATCTTCGGGTTGTACGCCGAGAACGGCAGCTGCTTGGTCGATGTAAGCTTTCAAGGTTGTGCCTGCTTTTGGCGTCAAGCCTTCCTGCACGCGTGCGAGCTCTTGAAGAGCGGCTTGGTCTTTTAGGACCTGCTTTCCATCTGCTGTTTTCTTTTCAACGACAGCGTGGAATTGACCGTTTTCTTCCATATTATATGTAACATGATAGAAATAGCCATCTTTCCCTTTCAATAGGACATTTGCATCTTTAATGTTATTTAGATGCAGGTCCGTGTTCTCGCCTTTTTTATAAGAAAGTGCAACATGTGAATGGTGACCGAATTTTACATTCGCTTTCACTTGTTCTACATCGGAAGGTTTGATGCCCAAAGCATCAGATAGACGCTGGACAACTTCTTCTTTGCTTAATTTCGTTGAAAGATCCAGGCTTTTCACGAATTCAGCAACGCGTTCTTTCGCTTCTTTTTCAGTGAAGACATACTTCTTGTTTCCATCTTCCTTCTTGACCATAACATTCACAGCACCGGAATGCTCATTGTACTGAACCATGTATTTAGTGCCATCTGTAAGTACGGCTTGTCCTTCAAATTGATGTACGGCATTCCAAGCTTTTGCGTGTTCACCATGGTTATGGCCATCACATTTGTGGTGATGCTGGTAGCCATGTGCAGATGCCACCCCTGTTACGTTAAGCGCCAATGCGGCAGATAATAAAATAGAAGCTGTTTTTTTCATACAAAATACACTCCCTCTAATTGTTTTTTTCTCCCATCCATTTCCCTAGTCCTGATTAATATGATGAAGCAACGACATACTCTTCTTCTTTTTCTTCTGTCGGCTGAATGGAATCTCTGCCCACAGAAATATATTCTACCTGCATTTTCAATGCATCCTCAGCTTTATAGCAGTTTCTGCCATCGAAGATGATTGGTTTTTTCATGAAGAGACTGGATAAGAATAGTGCTTTTTCCACGATTTCTTTCCAATCAGTCAAGATGAACACAACGTCAGAGTCCATGATGGCGTCTTCGATCTGCTCAGCGTAAATGACCTCTTCAGGCAGGATGTTCTTTGCATTTTCAGTGGCAATCGGGTCGTATGCTACGACTTCCGCACCTTCTGCAACGAGCTTTTCTGCCACTACGATGGAAGCAGCTTCCCTCATGTCATCCGTTTCCGGTTTAAATGCAAGTCCAAGCATGGCAACTCTCTTGCCTTCCAATGATCCCAATCGCTCGATGGCTTTTTTAACTAATAGCGTCTTCTGAGTATCATTGATTTGAATGACGGATTTCAGTAGATGGAAATCATGCTCATTATCCTCGGAAATTTTAACAAGTGCATGTGTGTCTTTCGGGAAGCATGATCCGCCGTATCCGATGCCGGCATTCAAGAATTTATCGCCGATGCGGGTATCCATTCCAATGCCTGAAGCAACCTCTTCAATGTTGGCGCTGACCTTTTCAGATAGGTTGGCGATTTCATTGATGAACGAGATTTTTGTTGCAAGGAAAGCATTTGCTGCATACTTGATCATTTCGGCACTGCTGATGCTTGTTTTTAAGATTGGCAGACCGAACGGTTTATTGATTTCTTCGATGATGTTGGCAGCTTCTTCCTTGTCAGCTCCGATGACAATGCGGTCACCATGGAAAGAGTCGTGGATGGCTGAACCTTCACGAAGGAATTCCGGGTTTGAAACAACTTCAACACAGTGGTTCCCTTCAAGGTTTGCCAAGACAACTTCGCGGACTTTGTGGTTGGTCCCTAATGGAACTGTACTTTTGGTCACGACTACGACATCGTTGGTAATGTTTTGACCAACGTTTCTTGCTGCATTGTAAATATATGTGAGATCTGCTGAACCATCTTCACCTTGTGGTGTACCGACCGCAATATAGATGACGTCTTTGTCCTTTAAGCCGACAATATGGCTTGTAGTAAAGTGCAGACGGTCTGCTTCAATGTTTTTGGTCATTAAATCTTCAAGGCCCGGTTCATAGATGGGAGAAATTCCTTTTTGCAAAAGCTCGATTTTTTGAGGATTGATATCTAGACATGTAACGTCATGCCCGATTTCAGATAGGCAAACACCTGTTACCAGCCCTACATATCCTGTTCCAATGATCGCAATTTTCATGAATATTCCTCCTCATGAGAAGTAATTAGGTGATGTTTGTTAAAGGCTCTTTTCTCATATTTAGCTGATAAAGCAGGATTGTTTAAGCAACGTTTCCACTTCAACGCAGCGTAGATAGGAAGAAAAGAGCTGGAAAACTTTCATTCGACGAACTTAATAGCTATTTACTTGTTAAAAAAGGAGCGGGAATCTGCTTTTTAAAAAGCAAATTCCTCACTTTTGATTAGTTCGTGCAAATATGCTTTTACATCGTCCCCAAGATCTGGACGCTCGAGGGAGAAGTCAATGGTTGCTTTAATAAAACCGAATTTATCCCCAACATCATATCTTTTGCCTGAAAAGTTATAGGCAAGGACATTTTGAGTTTCATTCAAGATTTTGATGGCATCGGTTAATTGAATTTCATTGCCTGAACCTGGAGGCAATGTTTCCAGGATGCTGAAAATTTCAGGTGTTAGAATATAACGGCCCATGATGGCATAATTCGATGGTGCGTCTTCTGCAGCAGGTTTTTCAACTACAGATGAAAGTGCGAGCAGGTTTGGATCCAATGTACGGTTTTCCAATGGTGAAATGATTCCATATTTTGATACCATTTCAGGGTCTACTTCCTGTACACCTAATACAGAGGATTGATATTTATCAAACACATCGATCAATTGCTTTAAGCACGGCTTCTCGGAACGGACGATGTCGTCTCCAAGAAGGACCGCAAACGGCTCATTGCCGATAAAACTGCTTGCACAATTGATGGCATGTCCCAATCCTTTTGGTTCTTTTTGACGCACATAGTGAATGTTCGCCAAGTTTGAAATGGACTGGATTTCTTCAAGTCGTCCATACTTTTCCTTTTTATAAAGGGTTTCTTCCAATTCATAGGATTTGTCAAAATGATCTTCAATCGCCCGTTTCCCCCTGCCGCTGATGACAAGGATGTCCTCAATTCCTGAATTGATGGCTTCTTCTACGATATATTGAATGGTCGGTTTATCGACGATTGGCAGCATTTCTTTCGGCTGTGCCTTTGTGGCAGGAAGGAACCTTGTACCTAAACCAGCTGCAGGAATAATCGCTTTACGAACTCTCATTTGAACATCTCCTTTTTAGAAGTTAATAGTTTGATAGATGGTGCTTATCCGCGTGTTCCCCAAGATGTTGAACGAAGAGTAAGCAGTGCCCAGAAACGCATCGGGCAAAGGATTACCAAGAATAAAATTCCGTATATCGGTGCCATCAAGAAGGTAAATGGCTTCTTATAGGCGTAGAACACATTTCGTGCATAAGCGGATATCACAACATAGGCCAAGTAGTAAATGAGCATGACCCAGCCCATCGTAGTGGACGTCATATAAATAGAGAATACAAGTGATACGCCAAATGCGATCCATAAGAACATTTCAAGCATGACCCAAACAAGAACGTTCGGTTTCGTCAAGCCGATTTTCAAAGCAATCATACTTTCCCTGAAGAAAGATTTATTCCAGCGGTTTTGCTGCTTAATCAACGTTTTTAAGGAAGTCGGTGCATCCGTGATACAGCGTGCTGTAGATTGATATAAAGTTTTTCCTTCTCGGATTGCATAGTTTGTCAGACAACGGTCATCCCCTAGCTGAACCTGCTGGCCAAGGAATTTTTGATTTCCATAATGGTCTAGGTTTTTCATAACGACTTCACGTCTGTAGGCACTCAATGGCCCGCTGCAGACAAGAACATTGTTTGTTACCGAGTGAGCAGCACGCTCTACACGGAACGCATTATCATAACGCATATCGATTAAACGAGTAAGGACATTGTCCTCGCGATTTCGGATATTCACATGCCCTGTAGTGGCTGTCACTTCAGGATCATTCAATGGTTTCAACAATTCTCTGACAGCATTGGAGAATACTGTACAGTCAGAATCAACGGTAATATAAACGTCTCCAGTTGCTCTTTCAAATGCCCAGATTTGCGCATGGCGTTTTCCTTTGTTTTGCGGAAGGCGATGAACAATCAAGTTTGGCATTTTAAATGAAGGATCATTTTTTAATGAAGCTGCAAATGAACCTCTTCCTGCCAATAAGTCTTCTTTAAACTTTTGAACAGCATGATAGGCGGAAACATCCTTACTCCCATCATCGATTACGAAGATTTCGTGAACCGGATAATCTTGTTTAATGATGCTTTCGATCGTTCCCAGTACTGCCTGTGGTTCTTCATTATAAGAAGGAATAACGACCGAAACACTTAAATCCGGAGGATCTGCCAACACTTCTTGATATCTAAAAGAAAGAAGCATTTTACCAAGCAAGTAAGCGATCATGACGGATCCATAAACACCAATCGTCAAATTCAACTTGCTCGAGGCGGTCCAGTTTACATAGAAAAGGGCTGTTACAGTAAGTAAAAATAATGTGATGACAAAAACTTTTTCTTTCGTGGAAAACTTCTTCTTAGTCTGAATAGTTTTTCCATCTGTCACATTGGACAGATCTTGTTCGACTTTAGCCATTCTCAATCTCCTCTCTTTTTATAAAAATGTTGATGGCCAATTTCTTGACCTGATTTCCTTTCGTCATGCCTTGTTCCAACACGTTTAGATTAAGAAAGCTGGCCACCTCTTGCAATCTGTCATTGTTCCTGTGACAAAATTCATGCTTTTTCGATGTTTTCTTACGGAATTCTAGTAAATCAACAATGGAAACGGTATCAAAACTATTCAACAAATAACATTCATAATGTAATGATTTTGAAATAATTATTGAGGATTTAGGAGAAATATCAAATTTTCAAACAATTGAACGCTTGATGATATTGAGTAAACTATGGAATTAATATTCTTAACATTCTTGTAACATAATAATTTCCAACTAGAAAAATAATTTTAGAAATTTTTGGTTTAAGGCTTCACTACAGCTTTTTTCTTGCAGAACATAAAAAAAATAAGTCATGCGAGCTAATAAAAACGACTTTTTCCCATTCTTTTTCCATATTAAGGCCGAATTCATGAGTAAGATTTCACAGTTGATTAGTTGGAAAAGTAAAAAAATGATAAATGTACTTGAAAGTCACGGAAACTATGCATGCCATTTGCATTATGCTCCGGAAACAATTAGAACTATCCCTTTTATCTCCTATTGCAGGCGCCATACCGTCATGCTATATATGGGGGGACATTCTATCAAAATAGAATTGGATGTCTTCGGAAGGAGGAAGAAGATGATTCAAATCGAAAACATCACGAAGATCTTCCCGAATGGAGAGCAGCAAGACTATGCTTTGAATCAAGTGAATTTTGAAATATTAGAAGGAGAGTTTGTCGGGATCGTTGGAAAATCCGGAAGCGGGAAATCGACTCTATTGAATATCCTGTCCGGGATTGATGCCCCTTCAGCTGGATCAGTCATCATCAACGGAACAGATATTTCACGTTTAAGTTCAAGAAAGCTAGCCAAATGGCGCAATCGGGAAATAGGAATCGTGTTTCAATCTTTTCACCTTCTCCCAACGCTGACTTTGGTAGAAAACGTAATGCTGCCAATGGAGTTTTCTAAATTTCGCAAAAAGAAGCGGCAACGTGCATTAAAGCTATTGGAGGATGTCGGACTTTTGCGAAAAGCGGATTTCTTTCCCGATTCGGTGTCTGGAGGGGAAAAGCAGCGTACAGCCATTGCCAGGGCATTGGCCAACAATCCACCGCTCATTCTGGCAGATGAACCGACAGGCAACCTTGATTCAGAAACCGCAAAGGAAATATTCACCTTATTTGAACAATTGGTGACTCAAGGTAAAACCATGGTGATGGTCACACATGATCAGGATTTATCAAATAAAGTCGATAGGACCCTGCTTGTGAAGGATGGACAAGTGAGAGAAGCCCGGAAATTGGGGATCCTGTAATGCCAATCTATTTAAGGCTTGCGATAAGAAGTTTTCTGAAGCAAAAGGCAAAAGCAGGACTGATGATTTTTTCACTCATTTTCTGCCTGTCCTCCATCGGTATACTATTGAATACAAGCAGCGGTTTCGAACACCAGATGCAATACAGCGAAAAAGCATCCAATGCCGCGGATGCTACTATTTATACTGCCAAGTTCAATAAGGATATCTCTTCCCTTAATAAAATTGAGGGAATATCAGCCGCTGAATCCAAATCAGTGTTGAGAAGCAGAGCAAAAATCAATGGAATATTCCATAATATTGAATTGACTGTACTACCGGATGATACTCAGACAACAATCAATAAAATCAACCTTGTACAAGGAACCGGGATCCGTAAGGACGGAATGTGGTTTGATTCGGCTTCAGGGAAGACCTATCGACTTGCAAAATCCGATAAAGTAACGATTACATTCCCTGGAAGTAAAAATACGACTCTTTCAGTGGATGGATTCATAGATGATGCCTCGAAGATTCCGACATCCTTTAGCGGACTGGGATATGGCTATATCAAAAAATCGACGCTTTCCAACATCGGACAGCCATTCTTCTATAATCAAGTACAACTGGCTTATGACCATGGATTGTCAGCCAAGCAGAAGAAGACGGCTCTAAATAAAGCCAAGGAAGAATTAAAAGCCAAGGACATTTCCATTTACAGGACTGAAAACGGCAGCCCGACCTTCTTCATCCGAAAAACAATGGTGCACTCGATTTTGAGTCTGCTCATCATACTTGGAATATTAGCCTTTTTGCTCGGTTTTATCCTGATTACTCATTTATTCCATCGATTAGTCAAAGAAAATATCTACTCCTTGAGCATCCAGAAGGTCATTGGCGCAAAAGGTACGCATATATGGAAGCAATATGGATTTATGATTTTTATCATCGGGTTGATCTTAACGCTTTGTTCACTTCCTATTAGCTATTACGCTTCCAATTACGCAATTTCTTATTTGGCAACAAAGCTGAATCTAAATCCAATATCAACGGCCTATTACTATTCGGAATACTTGTTGGCAATGATGGTTGGCCTTTGTTTCACCATTCCCTTCATTGCATCTGCCCTTCCAATTTTGAAGGCAGCCAAAAAGCCGATTATTCATGGACTTAATGGCATATCGAGTTTAAGTGAGTCTTCCAAAAAGAAAAAGAAGAAGGCTTTGTTTTTTCATTACAGTCTTTTATCTTTCAGAAATGCTTTTTCGAAAAAGACACAGGTCATCACAAATATTGTCATGCTTTCTTTCGGTGGTGCCATCATCGTTGCATGTATGGCCTTGAATCAATCATTGGGCACCATCATGAATGATATGAACAAAGTTTGGAAATACGATATCGAATGGGATGTAAAAAGTTCATTAAATAAAGACGATCTTTTATCATTGACGAAAAAGATTGACGGTGTAAAAAATGTGGAAGGATGGACTACGAGGAATACAGAAGTTGTTTCCGCATCAGGCGAAAATAATAATGCCCTTCTTTACGCCCTTCCTCATGACACAGTGTTTATTAAGCCTAAGCTCTTAAAAGGGGAATGGCTCAATCGAAAAAACACAGATTCAATCGTTGTGAATTCGGATTTCGCCGCTACCGCAGGCAATTTACAGCCAGGAGAATCCGTGACATTGAAGATAGGGAACAATCAAAAAAAGGTAAAAGTACGTGGGATCATATCAAGCGATTTAAAAGGACCTGCTGTTTATATGGATGAAGGTGCGTATAGCGAGTGGCTTTCAGCCCAATCCTTCAATCGGCTCCTGGTGGGAGTTAAGGACCATTCCTCCCCTTCTAAAGTCCTGACAGATGGAGAAACTTTTTTACAGAAGAATGATATTTATATCGAAGGTTCAGATACTGTGAAGGAAATGAATTCGAGGCCGAGAGAAATCATTGCATTAATCGTTAGAACGTTAACCATCAGCGGAGCTATATTCGGCATTGTCGGGGTCTTTAATTTAATGACTGCGATGAGTGTGAGTGTGTATGAAAGAATTCAGGAAATCGGAATCATCCGCAGCCTTGGCGGAACAAACCGAAAGATTGTGCAGTTATTCATGGGGGAAAGCATTATCATATCCCTGATTAGCTGGATGCTGGCAGCAGCCATGTCTTATCCGTTGGACATGATATTGGGATGGAAGATTGGAGAGGCTTTAATACACACAAGGATTCCACCGATCTTATCTACAAGAGGGTGCATTGTGTGGTTGTTAATCAGCTTATTCATTGGAGTATGTTCTAGTATTCTTCCGGTCATGAAAGCAGCCAAACATAATCTTCGGGATATCCTTTGATCATTTCAGTTATGATATCCATCAGTTTTTTTTTGGCGCTTGAAAACATGATAATAAATAAATGATGTTGTAACTGTCAGGACACCAATGTGCATCCATGTAAAAATTGATTTGCAAATATCCATAATCGCGGACATGCTATTCACTCACTTTCATTTTAATTAATCTTGCCTCTTCCATATAGGTTCGTATCCATATGCCTCATTCCGACCATAGATTCATTGACCCTTCTTTCCTTCAAAGGGAATAAAAGGGGAATGAGGCGGATTTCGAACTGAACAGTTTGGACTATTTTGCTCGATTAATATTAATATCGGTAAAAACGTACTATGTTTAATAGCCTATTTTTAATTAAATGAATAATATGCTTTCTAACACGACCTTAATCAGAATATTGCTAATGTTCAAGGGGTAATATTATCCTTTTCCCTCATTCGGGAAAAGGTTTTCATTTTGTTATTTCCCTCCAGATATATTCGAAAAACTTCTTTTCTTCTTTTCTTGAGAATATGGGGGCAAAAGAAATATCATCTTCGGAGATAGGCACTTCACTGATGATGCACATAATATTTTTTAATGTTTTCAATAGGTGAAAATCTCCATCGTTTCTTATCAAAACAACCTTTGGATAAGATGCATTTTTATACCCTTCAATGAAAATGAGATCCGGTAAGAAGAATCGATATAATTCAATGATGTCATCAAGGCCCCATTGCTCGATTCTGGCAGATAGCTGTAAGACTCCCTCTCCGTTGACGCTTGAAACCAAAGCTCCTGCTTGGAAATGCAAGGAACTGTCCTTGGAAGAGCCACTATTTTCCAGCCCACTGCCATGTCCGTGATGTTTTATAGAAGCGGCGGAGAGACCCTTTTCTTTTGCATGTACGATCAGCTTTTGCATCAGTGTGGTCTTTCCGCTGTTTTGATATCCAACTATTTGTAAGATGGGACAATATTCCCCCATGGCCATTCACTTCCTTGCTGATCATCCAGTAATAAGATATCTACAAGCATGCCCTTCTGATAACCCCTTGTCCCACCAGGAAGGACTAGGAACACATCCGTATCCGCCAATGATGAAACGGCGCTTGATTTATTGAATCCAGTAGGTGAGGCAACGAGTGTCCCATTATCATCTATCTCTATTTTGCCCCTTACAAACCGAGTAAACGGGTTTGCTTTTGTAAAATCTTCTCCAAGAACCCCTTTGACCTTGCGAAGATGCGGCCGCTCGCTGAGTAAGGTCGAACGGACTATCGGACGTACAAAGAGCTCGAACCCTACATAACATGCTGACGGATTTCCAGATAATCCAAATAGGAGTTTCTTGCCCATTCTCGCTACGGTCGTGACGCTTCCTGGCCTCATCGCAACCTTATTGAATAATACCTCAGCGCCCATTTCTTTATAAATTTCCGGCAGATAATCATAGTCCCCTACGGAAACGCCGCCGGTTGTGATCAAATGGTCAACATCGGAAAGAGCATTTTGGACAGCTTCAAGGCACTTCTCCTTATCATCGTTAAGCTTACCGAGATAGACTCCTCTGCCTCCCGCCCTTTCAATTTGGGCTATGATCATATAAGCGTTACTGTTCCGGATTTTCCCTGGCTCCAGCGGTTCTTCCACTTCAACCAGTTCACTGCCTGTCGCGAGAACCCCGATGACAGGCTTGGAAACCACGGGGACATCACGGGAGCCGAACGTTGCGAGTAAAGCCGTGATTCCTGCATTTATATATGCACCCTTTTGAGCTAATATAGTGCCTTTTTTCGTGTCTTCTCCTTGAAAAGAAATGTTTTCGCCTGCTTTTAACGAGCGTTTTATTTCAATGAATGTTTGGCTGTCCTTGGTTATTTCCTTTGTTAATTCGAGCATGATGACGGCGTCGCACCCATCCGGTATCGGGGCCCCGGTCATGATCCTGACCGTCTGAAATGGACCTGCCTTTATGGGAAATACCGTTCCTGCCCCGATTTCTCCTATGACTTCCAAAGTTACCCCATTCCCGGATCGTGCATCAGCTGTATCAATCGAACGGATGGCAAAACCATCATACGGGGATCGGTCAAACAGCGGAATATCATGATCGGCGATGATGTCCTTAGCCAATACCCTTCCATGTGAAGCCAATATGGACACGGTTTCTACAGTCCCTGTTCCTGCAGCCTCCATTACCAAGCTAACTGCCCGGCTGACGGGGATCGGATTTCTTTTTTCAAGCATCCTCTCACTCCTTTTCTAGTTGTATTCTTTGTGGATGTGTGTATATGTTCAAGGATCGATGGCGGATGAATCCAACCGTGGTAATACCGAGTTCGTCCGCCAATTCCAACGCAAGCTGGGTCGGGGCAGATTTGGAAAGGACGACCTCACAGCCTATTTTAGCTACCTTCAATAATATTTCTGAAGAGATCCGTCCACTGAACGCAATGATTTTATCATCGACTGGAATGCCGTTCTTCAGGCAATATCCATAGATTTTGTCCAATGCATTATGCCTTCCGATATCCATCCGGCTAACGAAGATATCATTCTGTGTACATAAGGCTGCATTATGCACTCCGCCTGTGTTTTGAAATGTAACCGCAGATTGCTGAAGCTTTTTCATCAAAGTCAAACAATCCTCCGGTGTAAGGATTACTGTTTTCTCCGTCATTTTCTTAGCAGTCAATTTATCATTGATAAATACAAAACCTTGACGGCTCCCTCCACAACAGGAAGTGATGTATCGCTTATTTTGGAACTGCTGATAAAACGGGTTCGGTTTATCGGTTTTCACGTGGATATATCCGTCTTTTTCCTGTACCCACATGTCTTTGATTTCATCATAATGGCGAATGATTCCTTCCGATGCCAAATATCCGATCACCATATCTTCTATGTACTCCGGCGTACAGACCATCGTCACGAACTCTTCTCCATTGATTTTCACCGTTATCGGATATTCGGTGACAATCACGTCCTCGACGGGCTCACTGATTCCATCTTCCACGCGGATAATTTCTCTCTTTATTTCAACCGGTTTCATCGCTATGTCTCCTTCAACTTCCTACTCATTAAGCTTGTTTCCTCAGAAAGGTTTGAGGAAAGGAACGATCTTTAAGAAATCCTTTCAAGAATCATCCCTGATAAAAAACAGACTTACCGCAGCCGGCAAGTCCGTTGTTTCAGTTTGATCGGAATTAATCCCCGGATTCTTCCCTGTTTCTAATATGGTCCACAGGATGTTGTGTGTTCCGTTCGAACGGTTCTGTATCCGCACCCATTCCCTTTAAGAAGTTAAGTATAAGTGTAACCGAACGATTCACTTCCGGGTCCTTTAAGGCCTTTACCATATCAAAATAACCTGTCTTCTGATTGTCTTCCTCACCATGCTCATAAACACGTTCAATTCCTGCATTCACCTTAAGCAAGATTGGCTCGAGATGCTTGACATCAAGCTTCCCTAAAACGCCAACGAGCAGCAGGAGATTTTTGATCGTGTTCGTATTTTCTGGTTTGTCAACTGCCTTTACCAGAACGTCGAGCACCTTATCTCCTTGGCCGAAAAGTCCGCTCAGCAAGGAAAGGATTCCTCTTTCCTGCATGTGATTGATAATCTGGAGGGACTCCATGATCGCCTGCTTATTGTCGAGCAAAGCATTTTCAATTTCGAGCAGATCTTTCTTCCGCTTTTCCTCATCTGTCATTTGTTTTTTATGGACTTGGGTAATGGCTTTAGCCATGCTGCTTCCGCTCCTTTTTCACCAATTCACCTGGAAATACATAATCAAGACGCTCCCATTTACGTTGTACCTCCACACCTTTTTGCGGCTGCGGGTTGCCGTATCGATGATTAATCTTAGGAAGCGGATTGACGCCCTCTTGACTCAATATCTCTAACTTGGCCTTTACTTCCTTATAGGCTGGTGTATCGGTATCTTTATCCGCATGGCTGCTTGTCAGCAGGTTGATTGCCCCTTCACCTGAATCATTCATTGGCAAATATACTTCTTTCCCTTTTACACGATCGGTTATGTGGCACTTTACCTTCACATTTCCATACGGAGTGGAGAGGCGGACGAGGGTACCATCCTTCAGCCCTCTCTCTTCTGCAAGTTCCGGTGAAACTTCCAGGAAGGTGCTTGGCGTTTTCGATTTGATCCCTTCAGACTTATAAGTCAAATTCCCTTCATGGAAATGCTCGAGCAAACGTCCATTGTTTACATGTATATCATATTCTTCCGCATATTCCAGCGGTTCGGTCCAATCGACCGGATAGAGCTTCGCCTTTCCATCATCAAATGGGAACTCTTCTTTAAAGAGCAATGGAGAATCAGAACCATCCGCGTCGACTGGCCAGCATAAGCTTTTATACCCTTCCAGCCTCTCGTAATTGACCCCTGCAAAAAGAGGGGCAAGCTGAGCGGCTTCTGCCATGATGTCGCTTGGATGGCTATAATCCCATTCCGCCCCCAGCTGATTTGCGATTGCCATGATGATCTCCCAGTCCGGTTTTGAGTCTCCAAGCGGCTCGAAAACTTTATACAACCGCTGAATCCTCCTCTCGGTATTTGTAAAGGTTCCTTCCTTTTCCAAGCTTGGGCTTGCTGGAAGGACGACATCTGCAAATTGAGCGGTCCGAGAAAAGAAAATATCCTGCACGACGAAAAAATCAAGTTTTTCAAAGGCTTCATGGACAAAGTTGATGTTTGAGTCGACAACCCCCATTTCTTCTCCTTTCACATACATCGCCTTCACATTTCCATCATGGATTCCCTTGATCATTTCATGATTGTTCAACCCTGGCTCAGCCGGGATTTTCACGCCCCATGCCTGTTCGTATTTAGCACGCACTTTATCATCTTTCACCTTTTCATAGGAAGGAAACTGGTTTGGCATGCTCCCGAAATCACTTGCTCCTTGAACATTATTATGTCCGCGTAATGGATAGGCGCCGGAACCAGGTTTCCCGTAGTTTCCTGTGACCAGCAGCAAATTGGAGATGGCCGTGCTCGTATCGCTTCCACCCAAATGCTGGGTGACACCCATCGCCCAGAGGATGACGGCGCTTTTCGCTCCATGTATCATTTCGGCGATTTTGATCAATGTTTCTTTGCTGATCCCTGTTGTTTCTTCTGCATATTCCAATGTGAATTTTTGAAGGTTTTCTACGTATTCTTCCATCCCGTTCACTCTGTCTCTCAGGAACTGCTCGTCTGCCCAGCCTTGGTCAATGATATATTTCGTTACTGCTGAGAGCCATACAATGTCAGAACCCGGGCGAGGTTGGATGAACAAGTCAGATCTTTCCGCCATTTCATGCTTCCGGATATCCGCGACGATCAGCTTTTGTCCCTTCAATTTATGTGAACGTTTTACTCTCGTCGCCAGGACCGGATGTGATTCAGCTGTATTGGAGCCAACGATCAATACAAGCCCTGCTGTTTCTATATCCTTGATCGTCCCGGCATCGCCTCCATATCCGACGGTGCGGGACAATCCCATCGTCGCAGGTGTTTGGCAATAGCGGGAACAGTTGTCGATGTTATTCGTTCCGATGACTCCCCTGGCAAGCTTTTGCATTAAATAAGATTCTTCATTCGTACATTTGGAAGAACTGATAAAGGTCAGTGCATCCGGACCATGTTCTTCTTTTATTTCCTTGAACTTCCGTGATACAAGGCTCAACGCTTCTTCCCATTCAGCTTCCCGGAAGGTGTCACCTTCACGGATCAAAGGTTTTGTCAGTCGCTCCTCGCTATTGACGAAATCCCAGCCGAATTTCCCCTTCACACAGGTGGAAATTCCGTTGGCAGGCGATTCGAGCTGCGGCTCCACCTTGAGGATTTCCCTTCCCTTTGTCCAAATATTAAAGCTGCAGCCTACACCGCAGAACGTACACACCGTCTTCGTTTTCTTGATTTTTTCTTCACGCATGACCGATTCCATATCGGAAATCGTCAGGATCGAACCATAGCCTGTCTCGACGTTTTTCGTAATTTCAATCATGGGGCGCAGCGTCTTCTGTTCGATGCCGGTCAGATAACCTGCTTCTCCCTCCATCCCCTTTTCCATCATTGCATTGCACGGGCATACCGTGGAACAATGACCGCAGGAAACACAAGAAGATTCGTTGATTGGGACATCCTTATCCCAGATGACCCTTGGCTTCTCCCTCTCCCAGTCAATCGTGAGGGTCTCGGTCACCTGGACATCCTGGCAAGCCTCTACACATCTGCCGCACAGGATGCATTGATCCGGATCATATCGATAGAACGGATTCGAATCATCCACTTCATATGGCTTCTGCTCAAACGGTATCGTCTGATGATTGATATTCATTTCTTTTACAGCATTATGTACTTCACACGATCCGTTATTGTAATCGCAGACGGTGCAATATAACTCATGATTCCCTAGTATTCTATTCATCCCGATTGCTTGGGCTTCCTTTACATGGGGAGATTCTGTATCGATGACATCTCCATCCTTCAATGTAGTGGAGCAGGATCTCACGAGCTCGCCATTCACATTGATGAGGCAAGTATCACACGTTTCTATTGGCCCCAAGCTTGGGTGGTAGCATACATTTGGAACCTCGATTGAACGGTTCAGAAGCATTTCGAGAATCGTTTGCTCACCGTCCGCTTCCATCTCATGGCCATTAATTTTTATGTGCAGTTTATCTGACACATTGACAACCCCTCTCTATTGAAAAAATTTCAGAAAATCGAGACCGCTTTCTATAAAATACCCCTGCAGATCAGCAATAAAACATTATTAAGCGTATCTATTTTCGTATAGATTTATTCAATTCTTTAAGAGTTTCCAATGAAATTGATTGCATGATTCTGCTCGGGAGAAATTAAGGGGTAAGTAAGTTTATTCGCGTTTGAGCTTAAATTTCCTTTTTATCGAAGGGTTTTATGAGCTTTATTAAGATGTTTTCTCGAAATTTGCTGCTATTCACAATAGGATAACGTTGATTTCCGCTTCAGGATGCTCGCTTTCCGAGTGGCGCGCGTTGAGCCCTCCAAAGTCTCGCTTCTTCCACTCCCACCAACACCAAGAATTAATTCCCACTATCTCGATTTAATCAATACATACCAATGAAAAAGTTCACCTATACAGCCACGATTTGATACATCAACTTTCATACAATTCTATCGGAAGTCCATCGGGGTCGGCTAGGAAGGTAAATCTTTTTTCCGTAAAAGGGTCCACTCTTATCGGCTCGGTTTCAATCCCTTTTTGAACGAGCTCCTCAACTGCATCAATCAGGTCATCGACTTCAAATGCCAAATGGCGCAGGCCCGCCGCCTCAGGATAGCTCTTTCTTTCCGGTGGATCCGGGAAAGAAAAGAGCTCGATTTGGTATTCCCCTCCAACAGAGAGATCGAGCTTATAAGACTTTCTGTCCTGCCGGTACACTTCCTTTTTAATCTTCAAGCCTAGAACTTCCACATAAAATTCCTTTGAAGATTTGTAATCGGAACAAATGATGGCTACATGGTGTATTTTCTTTAAGTTCATTTTTTTCCTCCTCAACAATTCGGATCATAGTCCCGATAAGCTGAAAGGAACCTGCATGACATTGTGCAGGTTCCGAGTCTAAAAATTAGTTATTTATATATTTTTCAAAGACTTCCCCAAAATCCTTTTCATGGTACTGCTCCCTCACGGAAGTCATCCATGTGAAACCGAAATCCGTCAGCTCCTTGTAGGTATTGGCCAAGTTGATGTCTTCGGTTCTGGAATTATGAAGAACTGCAGCGGCTTTATCAAGACTTTGGGAGGCCATATCCATGAAAATGCCATTTTCATGTGTGATTTCCGCAATACGCAATAGGGATTTATATAAATCTTTCAACTGCTCGATTTGATCCTTTCTCACATCAATATCGAAGCTTTCGTTCCCTAGTTTGAATTTGATTTCAACGTCCATATCGATTTTGCCGGCAGTCTCAAGGAACACGCTGGAGATTTTATGCTGTGAATATGGATAGCGCTTAAGCGTTCTTTTGGATGAAATCGCATTTTCACCGTCCACATGGATAACTGCTAGATTCGTAAAGCAGTATTCATCTGCTTTCGTTTTAATCAAAAAGTAGATTTTTTCATCATCTTCATGCATCACATAGTCATCCGCATCGGTTTTATCGTAGTCTGACGGGCTTATGATAGTCCCGATATCTGATAATCCGAGAGCGTCAGAAGCAATTTTCTTAAACATGTATCCTCTCATCCTTTCGTTTTCACTTCACCTACATAATTTTAACAAAATTCACAACAGCATATAAACTGATTATTCACTATTTTATTTCCTTTTTACTCCATGCAGCTGACTTGAAACGTGCATAATTACTCACCTTCTGAATCTATACCCAGAATTTACTAGTATAATCTTCATCATTTTTTCTCTTTTTTTGTAAATATAGGTATAAAGAAACCGATACTAAAGTAGTAAATTAAAATTTCATCAAAAGAAGGGAAGCTTTATGAGTACAAAAAAGGGCGTTATACTATTTCTTATGTCGATACTATTGTTTTTTGGACTATCCAATACAATTTCTGCAGATAATCGGATTCTTAACGTGAAAGATTTTGGAGCTGTGGGAGATGGAGCTACAGATGACACTGTCGCCATTAAGAAAGCACTCTACCACGGAAAAGGACATAAAGTCTTTTTTCCTGAAGGAACCTATTTAATATCAAGTGCCATTATTGTTAAAGAAAACACAGAAGTATATGGCACAAATGCCGTCATCAAAGCAAAGACGGATGGCGATACGATGTTCAGGGTTTTAGGGGATCAAATCAGCATCCACGACCTGACCATCGATGGGGGCCATACATTTTTACGGGGTATGACGATCATGGACGGAACAAAAGATCTGGCACTCAGCTCCACGGTTTTCAAAAACTTTGGACAGCCTGATTCAAAGACCCTCGCCTATTCCACACCGATTGCCATCAGAATCGAGGGAGGCGTGGAAAATGTAATGATGGACAAACTGACAATTCATAATGTATTCGCGAAAAATGTTTCTTCCAAAGTTGGATGGTATCATAAGGTGGCAAGGGGGATTTTAATCAGTCCCGCATTGGATACACAAACGGGCAGTAAAAATATCACGATTCAAAACTCCTCCATATCGGACATAGGCCCAAAGGATGATGGAGATGGGATCGTGGTCCAAGGCTTCAATGAAGACGTCGGTTTGAGCATTATCAACAATACATTTTCAAAAACTTATAAAAGAGCCATTAAAATCCAATCCCCAGGAGCCGTCATCCAGAACAATCATATTTTTAATAGCTTTCATGGAAACAATCATTACGAAACGTATAAAGAGAACGGCCAATACGATATGTGGTCAGCCATCTCGGTCTATGCAGACAATGTAAAAGTTGAAGACAATACCATCGGCGGGATCGGGACATACTCGGCGGCCATCGACATTGCGGGCGGAAATGACGTTTATGTTTCAGGGAACGCCATCTCAAACCCGGAAAACTCTGCAGATTCCACATTAGATTTGATCAGGATCAACAAAGGCTACGACGGTACGAGTCAATTCCAAAACATTACTGTCATCAATAATTCTTTGATGAATGGCCGATATGGCGTGAATATGGTCGCTCATGTTCAGGGATTGAAGGTGTCTGGAAATCACTTCTCGAAAATCAAAAGCCTGACGAGTTCAAATATCCCGCAATAGAAGCGATCGATTTCAATTAGGGGGGATACGATGGAATATGAACTAGACCCTATCGGGATTGCGGTGCGCAGAATTGAAGATAGCATATCGTTTTATACTACGGTATTAGGCGGAAGATTGCTTGACCGCTATCGAAGCGAAGCACCGGGAGTCGAAAGCGAGATTGCGATTATAGAAGTAAACGGCAGCAGGATTGAATTATTGTCACCGACCAATAACACAACTTCGCCGATCGCCCGCTTCATCAAGCAAAAAGGAAAAGGCGTGCACCACATCGCCTACCATGTACATGACCTCGATGCCGCCCTTTCTGAATTGAAATCAAAAGGCATCCGGACACTCGAGGACACACTGCGGATCAACAAGCACGGCAGACGTTTGATTTATTTAAATCCTGCTGACACAGACGGAACCATCATCGAATACTGCGACTATCCGGAAACAAAATAAATTAAAAAAAGAACGAGTATGAATCATGGCGATTTCATACTCGTTTTTTTTGAATGGCTGTTTTCACCAAAATTGTTGTTATTCAAACGGTTTTTAAAGTTATCGATCATTGATGTTGGTTGGAGCGGAAGGTGCGAGACTCCGGAGGGATTAGCGGGCAAGGTGAGACCCCGCAGCGGAGCGAGGAGATGTATCGGGCAGATGTTCGATTAAGTTCGGCTCCTCGTGTGCCAACATCGAACGACCTCACTTCCTGTGAGTCCCCTCGGAAAGCGAGCATCCTGCAGCGGAAACCAACATTACTCAACTTTTATTATTACTAATAAACTTTTGTAAAACACCCTTGTCAATATTTTTACCTTAAATTAAACATACCCTTTCCGGTTTCCATATCGATCGGCAATGATGAATGTTCATGTGTGATGCACCAGGAATCGTTTTCTTTTTTTAAACAGAATGTGAATCTATTTGTCATCTGGCGAAGCTTCTCCCCCGTTTCTTCACTGTGGGCTGCAAATGTAACCGCACAATGAACGAAGGCGATATCCAAGTTTTCTTCGACAACTGAATCAGCAAAGTCTACTTTCAGCAGCACACCATCTTCTCTTAAACTATTAAACCAACCAATCACCGATTCCTTCCATTGTGAAACCCCTTTGCTTTCCCAGCTTCCCCAGCAGTCATAAATATGAATATCAGGTGAGTAAGAAGATAGGAATTTCTCAACATCCTGTTCGTAAATGGAAGATCTGTAATTTCCCAAAACGTCCTGGACTTTATTAAAATGAGTCTTCATGCGTTCATCCCCTTTGTTTTAAATGGCAACCTATTATAGTTTCGATATTCCACATATATTTCCTTCTATACGTTTTGGCAAATTGGGCCTTCAGCTGTTAAAGCGAATCATTCTCTTTACTACCAAGTTTCAATGCTAATAATCCATTAAATTCTCTTTTCAATTTCATCACAGCAATCAGCTGACCTCAAAATTATGATAGGTTATTAACAAGCTGCGTACATAAATACAACTTAGACAACTAGGGTGAACAATCATTGAATAAAAAACGGAAAAAAATCCTTATTTTCTTAACGGCACTTTCACTTGCAATAATCTGCATCTTCAAACTGCAGCACAAGGAAGAACCTAAAGAACCTAAGAAAAAACGTCATCCGCAGGAACATGTCATCGAAGATATCCAAAAGCGGCTTGACAGTCAATTGACAGAATCAGCCAAGACGATCAAAGTCCAGTCTTTTTTGCAAAAAATGAAGGAAGACGGTCAGTTCAGTGATATTTCCTATCATGGAAACAAAAGTAATCCACGCAGCGTGGTCGGCCACCTGCAGAGGCTTGAAACGATGGCAAAGGCATATAGTACAAAAGAAAACCCAGATTATCACAATAAAAAATTGCTTTATGATATTGAATCGGGACTAAAATACTGGGACTCCCTTGATGTCGAGGCTGAAAACTGGTGGTGGAACAGACTGCGGATCCCGATGCTGATGAGCAATATCCTTTTCCTGATGGATGATCATCTGACTGATGAGACAAAATCGGGAACCGTCAAAGAAATCAATCATTATATCCATTCCGACGCCCCCGTATTGGAAGGGGTCAACCTCGTTCAGGCCGACAAGATCGACTTGACGATGGCGTTGGTAGAAAAGAATAAAAAGCAAGTCCACCAAGCAGCCCAATCGGTAAGAAGCAATATTAAAGTGAGCAGCATCGGAATCCAGCCCGATATGACCTTCCACCAGCATCAAGACGCTGTTCAGGTCGGGACATATGGCATTCGCTACGCGCTTGAAACGGCAAGAATGGCACAATTGCTTAACGGCACATCCTATGCGTTTACGCACGATGAGGAAAACCTTTTATCCCATTTTATCCTGGATGGCATTCAATGGTTTACGCAAGGTCAAACGATCGACTATACAACTCTCGGCCGCGGTATCACCAGGAAGAGCAATGAAATGGGCGACTTGATGCAAACTGCCAAAATCATGGAGGGGCTGCCGACGACCAGGAAGGATGATTACAGGCGGCTCATCGAACGGCTTGATGGAAAGCTCCCTCCTTTCAGCGGGAATCGATATTATGGCACCTCCGGACTGATGGTGCACCATCAACTGAACTACTATACATCCGTCCGCATGCTGCCGAAAGGAATGAACTCAAGCGAGCCTTATTATAACGGAGAAGGCGTGAACAACCGTCATTTGGCAGACGGAGCAAATCTCTTCTACCTTCACGGAAGCGGCTACGCCGATATTTTCCCTGTGTGGGATTGGAGAAAGATTCCCGGTACCACAGTCGTGCACAGCGGCAAGGTAACGACACCTGCTTCCGGCAAGGAAAATACAACCTTCGGAAACAGCGATGGGAAGTACGGCATGTCAGCCATGTATATCAATTACAAAAACCTGAAGGCTAAAAAATCATGGTTCTTTTTCAAAGACACAGTGGTCGCCCTGGGTGCAGGCATCCATTCAAATAGCAGCAGCCCGATCGTCACAACGCTTGATCAGAGATTATGGAAAGAACCTGTCCAAACCTCCGATAATGGAACATTGGACAAAGATGTTCATGAAACAGTCGACAAGCCAAGCTGGGCATTTCATAATCACATCGGCTATATCCTGCCTGGCAAAAACGACCGGCTCCACATCCTGCTGAACAAGCGAAAATCAAGCTGGAGCGCCATCAATCACCGCTATGAAAAAAGCTCTACGGTCGATAAAAAAGTGCTTGAACTATGGATCAACCATGGCAGAAAACCGAAAAATTCCAGCTATGAATATATTGTCGTACCAGGCGTCTCAAAGGAAAAATTCGATCAAATCAAAAACCATAATCCGATCAATATTCTAAAAAATACAAAGGATATCCAAGCGGTCGAAAACAACAACCTTCATTATATACAGGCTATATTCTGGAAAGAAGGAACATTAAAAACCGGGGACGGACTTGCAATACATGTAAATTCCCCCTGCTCCATTTTATTAAAACGAGAAAACAATAATTGGACCATCAAAACGGTCGAAGCAAAGAATGATAAATCTCCTGTTAAAGTATCGGTCAACCGTCACCTAGAGGGCACCAACGCCAACTGGCTGGACAAACGGGGGATTACCGAAATTCAAGGATCGCAGAGCAACACACATTTTAAATTGATTAACTAAAACACAAACGGGGTAGATGCTGCGGTGATGCTCCTCAATTCCCTCCCGTTGGAAAGAGAGCATCCTGCAGTGGATACCAATCTACTCCTCTCTTTGGAAGAAGCAAGTGAAAAACTTGCTTCTTTTTGTTGGCGGTTTTCTGAAAGAATTCATCTTTTAGTGTTGATTGCAGCGGAAGGGACGAGGCTCCAGAGGGAACAGCGAGTCGGATAAGAACCCGCAGCGGAGCGAGGAGATGTAAGGCGGATGTTCGATTAAGTTCGGCACATCGTGTGCCAACACCGAACGACCTCACTTCGTGTAAGGTCCCTCGGATAGCGAGCAGCCTGCAGCGCAAATCAACCTAGCTCACGCTTTGATATATAGCAGCACACTACGAAAAAAACCAACAAAAAAGAGGCTGTTCCATTTCGGAACAACCTCTTTTCCGTTATGCAGATTGTTTGATCGGTTCTGGTGCTTGTTTCTTAACACCGCTCCGTTTCATTTTCTTCACTTTCGGAACCGGTATGATGAATGTGCTGAATGGGATGAATTGAATGATTCGGATGAAAATCATCGCGATCACCATCACTGCCGCGAACATGACAAGAATGGCACGCGTATCCCAGTATGGTTCAGGCAAATGCCTAGCCATCAAATATAGGATCAATGGATGGACAAGATAGATCCCCATTGAATATTTTCCGATCAAAACCATTGGCTGCTTGATGAAATTCCATTTGCTAAGAAGTGGAAAAGTACCGATGATCGCAATCGAAAGCAAAGGAATATTCGCCAAGTTTGTTAAACGACGGTTCGATACGTACCCATGCATCGTATATTCAACAACGGCGCCTGCCGAAATGATCAATGCGAGCAGCAGCATCCTCCATGGTCTGCTTGTCGCATACTTAACGATTCCCTCCCAGAAGTAAGCAAGGAACGCACCGAAAGCAAAATAAGCGATCCAGATCGGCATAAACGATTTGCTTGCTAAAAATGCGCCAAGCCCGCCTTTGATATCCGGGTGGAACCCATATAGATTGTAGCTGATGATGAACGAAATCACGGTGAAAATAAGCACGAGCGACTGCGTCCGCAGAACTTTTTGCAGTAATGGAAAAATCAAATAAAATTGCGCAACTATAAGAACAAAATAAAGGTGATAGAACGAATTACCTGTAATCACCTTTTCAGCTTCCGGCCAGAAATTCCCGAATGCCTGGTGATCGTAGTAATAAAGTAAAAATCTATAAACCAAACTCCATATGAAAAATGGAATAATTACCTTGGCCATTCTTGATTTGAAGAAATAACCCAAATCAAAATTATTTCTCATACGCAGCTGATAAAACAGCAGGAAACCGCTGATCACTGCAAAAATCGGTGTACCGAAACGACCGATTTGATTAAGAAAATACGTGAACCATGTGTATTTCTCTCCGTTCATGAAATAGTTGGTCGCCGATACATGCACGCCTACGACCAACAGGCAAGCAAATGCACGAAGGAAGTGAATTTCAAACAAATAAGTCTTTTCTTTTTTCGTGTTTGCTGTAGGTAACTTTTCCAATGAATTTTCCTCCTTTTATTGGATTCCTCCTTTATTTTAATCGCCTCAGGACAGGCTGTGTGCACTTATCGGCAAATATAGCCTAACGTCCCGATTTCCAGTTGGGGACATTTGTCGGAAATGCAACAATTGTAAACGGAAACATCCGTAAGCCTCGGGATGCGTCAATAGAGCTAGAAATTGCCGAACATTAAAATTTGATTAGAAAGTCCTTTTTGTTTTTTCATTTATGGGGAGCAGCCGGGTGGACACTTACTTTTAAATCCTTTTTTGCGAGCAATTCCGGTTTTTGCGCCATTCTCCACTTTTTTTGCGCGTAACTCTGATTTTTTGCGTCATTCCCCAATTTTTTGCGCGTAACTCTGATTTTTTGCGTCATTCCCCAATTTTTTGCGCGTAACTCCAGTTTTTTGCGCCATTCTCCACTTTTTTTGCGCGCAATTCCTGTTTTTTGCGCCATTCTCTACTTTTTTGCGCGCAACTCGGGTTTTTGCGCCATTCTCCACTTTTTTTGCGCGCAATTCCGGGTTTTTGCGCCATTCTCCACTTTTTTTGCGCGTAACTCTGATTTTTTGCGTCATTCCCCAATTTTTTGCGCGTAACTCTAATTTTTTGCGCCATTCTACACTTTTTTTGCGCGTAACTCCGGTTTTTGCGCCATTCTCTACTTTTTTGCGCGTAACTCCGGTTTTTGCGCCATTCTCTACTTTTTTTGCGCGCAACTCGGGTTTTTGCGCCATTCTCCACTTTTTTTGCGCGTAACTCTGATTTTTTGCGCCATTCCCGAGTTTTTAGCGTGATAGACGATTTCCTCCACAATCTCGATCCTCACTCTCCCCCATCAAAAATGACCTGCCAACCTGGCAGGTCATTTTTCCACAAATATATGATTACTTTAATTTCGCAACGATTTTTCCTTTTACATGGCGTTCTGATAGACGTACTAAAGCTTCAGGTGCTTCTTCCAACGAGATGACTTCCTTCAGCATGGAGTCTAGTTTTCCTTCAGCCATCAACGAGAGCATTTCGTCTCCCATGACGGCAAGATCTTGTTCCGCCCTCATATCACCTGATTGATAAGCGGCAGCGAGCGCAATTTCATGGTACGACACAACTTTCGTGAATGATTTGATTTTCGTAAAGTCCGGTGCTCCTGCAATGTAAACGATGTGCCCCATGTAAGCAAGGCAGTCAAGCGAATCTGTTGCGCTCTGTCTGCTGACGGCGTCCACGACTGCATCGACTCCGCGTCCATCTGTAATTTCCATAACGCAGGCTCTAACGTCTTCTTCGCGATAATCGATCACATAATCTGCACCAAGCGACTTCACATAATCATGGTTATGGGCAGAAGCGGTTGAGATGACGGTTTTACCCGCCAGCTTTGCCAATTGGATGCCGAACCCTCCGACGCCGCCTGCACCTCCGTGAATCAAGATGGTTTCTATTTGGTCGAACGGCAGCTTACGGAATAAGGATTGATAAGCGGTGTACCCGGCAGTCGGGATAGCAGCAGCATCTTCGAAGGATACAGAATCAGGGATTTCCGAAACCATATGAGCCTTCGTAATGGCAAATTCCGCGTATGCACCTTTCTTCGTTAGGTCGCCATGATACACGACTCGATCTCCTTTTTTCCATTGGGTCACGCCTTCACCAACTTCAGCCACAACTCCCGCTGCATCCAAACCTATAATATGTGGATACGACCAATTGGGATTTCCTCCGGTTGCTGTTTTATAGTCAACCGGATTCAGACCGACTGCATGGACTTCGATGAGGATTTCCCCTTCATTCGGCTTCGGCGCTTCGATTTCCTCCACCTTCATTTCCTTCCAAAGTCCTTTATCATTAAGCAATAGTGCTTTCATTTATAACAGCTCCTATTAATTGATTTTCTTTATACGGTATATAATATATACTGTAACTGTTTCATACAAGAAGGCACTATTTTGTGCCCTAGTCACCGTTTGGAAACCTGGTGACCTACAGGAGGAATAAATAATGAAGGAATTAAAATCAGATTACCAATGTGCAATCGACCTCGTCATTGACGTCATCGGCGGAAAATGGAAGGTCTTGATATTGTGGAATTTAAATGAAGGGGTCAAACGATTCAATGAACTGAAGCGCTCATTGCCAAATATCACGCAAAAAATGCTCACGCAGCAGCTGCGTGAATTGGAGGAGCACGGATTGGTCGAACGGACCGTTTATCAGGAAGTTCCCCCAAGAGTGGAATATGCAACCACGGAAATGGGAAAAAAACTGCAATCCACCCTATTTGAAATGTGTAAATGGGGAGACGAGTATGCACAGACGCAAGGGATCACGATGAATCGCTGCTGGACGACCTATAATTTCATGGACTAAATGATAGGAATTTGTTGACCAACGCTTATTTTGCCCCTCTGCTGTTTTCCATCAGAAAATTTTTATAGGACGAAATTTTATCCTCAAGCATTTTTTCAGTGGAGATCAAGTTTTCGATTTGGGATTGGATGGCTTGCTGATGCTTTTCCAACAGCTCCAGACGCTCTTGTGAAGTATGGTCACCCTCTTTTACCAACCGGGCATATTCCCTTATTTGAGCAATGGGCATATGAGTCTCTTTAAGCTTCATGACAAAGCGCAGCCACTTTACATCTGTATCATTGTATACACGTTCCCCATACTCATTTCTCCCAGGAGCCAATATCTCTTCTTTTTCATAGTATCGAAGCGTATGTGCACTGACATTCAACATGTTGGAAACATCCCTGATGGCGTACATAAATCGATCTCCTTTTTCAAATGATACATTTATTATAAGTTAATAGTTGACTTAGAGTAAACTCTAAGCCTTATACTCACCATATAGAATTAAATCATTCATTATTTTAGGAGGCGTTCATATGAAATACACTGTGATTACAGGAGCAAGCTCAGGGATCGGATATGAAACGGCATTGGCATTTGCGGCGCGCGGAAAGAATTTGATCATTGCCGCCAGGAGAGAAGAGAAGCTTGAGGAATTGAAAGCAAAAATCGCCGAGTTGAATGCTGATTTGGATATAATCGTCCGAACAGTCGATTTATCGAACATGGACCAGGTCCATCAGTTTTATGATGATTTGAAGGAATATGACATTGAGACTTGGATCAACAACGCTGGTTTCGGCAACTTCGACCCAGTGGGAGAACAAAATTTGAACAAAATTCAAACGATGCTTCATTTAAATATCGAGGCACTGACCGTCCTATCCTCACTATATGTCCGCGATTATGCACAAGTTGAGGGTACTCAGCTGGTCAACGTTTCATCCGGAGGCGGCTATACGATCGTCGCCAATGCCGTCACATACTGTGCAACGAAATTCTATGTGAGTGCATTTACTGAAGGTTTGGCAAATGAACTCAAAGCTCAAGGGGCAAAGATGCAGGCGAAAGTATTGGCTCCTGCTGCTACTGAAACGGAATTTGCCGAACGATCCATGGACTTGGACGAGTTTAAATACGAAGGTACTATTCCTCAATACCACACTGCAAAAGAAATGGCCGGCTTCATGCTCGACCTTTATGACAGCGATAAGGTAGTGGGCATCGTGGATGGATACTCGTATGAGTTCAGCCTGAAAGATCCAATTTATCCTTATGTCGATAGAGCAACCAGATAAGATACAGAATAATCCATGAGAAAGCCCTTTAAGCTAAAAATTTGCTTGAAGGGCTTTTTAGCGTTATCAGTCCTCATTCTGATGCTTATCTTTCCATCTGTTCAATTTTGCAAAAATGAACCATACAAACTCTGCACACTGAAACCCCTTTCAATGCTTTCAAATAGCCTATATACTAGACTCATAAGATGATCATCAAATTAACAATGATATAAAGATGCAAAAATGCACTGACGAGATAAAACAAGGAGGATCCTCATGGTACTGGATAAAAGACGTGCACACTTATTATCCATCATTCAGCATTCGACTGTTCCGGTCCCAACGAAAGATCTAGCTGCGAAAATGCACTTGTCGCAACGGACTATTTATTACGATCTCGATCAAATCAATAGTTGGTTGCGAAATCAGAAATTAGAACCGATTGAAAGTAAACATGGAGATGGATTATATTTGCCTCCTGCATCGAAAGAGAAGCTGATCGATTATCGGGATCAAAGTTTTGAAGATTGGCAGTATCAATTATCGAAGCAGGAACGTGAAGTTTTGATTAAAGCAAATATCCTATTAGAAGAAAAAGACGCTTCCATGCAAAGATTCATGGAACTAACGAGCATGAGCCGAGGGACGATTGCGCAGGTGATTAAAGTAATCAAGCAAGAGTTCAACGAAGCTGGATTACAGTTGTACTACAAGAAAGGATCAGGATACTGCTTGAGCGGTCCGGAGGATGCAAAAAGAACGATGCTCTCTAATATACTGGCCACCATCTTCTCTCATCCGGATTGGCAAAACGTTCGGAATGAAGTTTATAAGATGATCCAGCCGGAAGCTTCCACGTGGTCACATGAAACGGCTCAAAGAAGCTTGGTTAGAGAGATTCTTTTTGAAGCTGAGAACGAATTAGGATTAACATTGACAGATGAAATGGTAGCGATTCTGTCCCTGCAAATTTTGATGATCCTGAAGCGTATAGAGCTGCACAAGTATATTCTTGTTCCGGAAGAAGAAAAGCAGGTCCTTCAGCAAACAGAAGCATACAAAGCAGCCCTCCATATCACAAATAAACTTAAAAATGTAAAGAACGTCTCTTTTCCTGATGATGAAGTTTGTTTCATAACCATGAATCTGTTGGGATCCAAAGTCCAACATGATAACTTTACCCGCTATACCGAAAGAGAACTATCAGGCCTGAAAGAAGTCGTTCAACGGATGATTGATGATTTTCAATTATATTCCTGTATAGTGTTCGATGATAAAAATGGGCTGGAAGAAAATCTGATTTCCCACATTAAACCGACGTTTTATCGGCTCAAATACGGATTGCACATCGCGAATGACCTTGCAGACAGCATTCAAAGGAACTATCCAGACATCTTCCATTTGACAAAACGGGTGATGACCCATTTGGAACTGTATGTCGGGAAGGCCATTCCCGATGAAGAAGTTGCCTATATCACCATGCACTTCGGAGGCTGGTTATCGAAAGAGAAAAAGAAGGTTGAGACGAAGTTCAAAGCCATCATTGTTTGTGAAAACGGCATCGGGACTTCCAATATGCTCCGAACCCAATTAGAAAACTTGATTGCTGGGTTAAGTGTCATCACCACGCTATCAATGAGGGAATATCGAAAAACTGATTACGAGGCAGATGTCATCTTTTCCACCAATTATATAAAAGAAAAGGACATTCCAGTTATCCATGTGCCAGCCATCTTGACCAACCATGAAAAGGAACGGGTCATACAAAGGATGAATGAGCTTTTCGACTCTAAGCCATCGAAAAAGAATATGACCGATCACCTAATGGATGTGATCAAAAGCCATGCGACCATCCATCATGAAGATGCACTGAAAAAAGAATTGATCCATCTATTAGAACAAAATACTTCCCGGATAAAGGAGCGCAGAAAGCCTATGCTCAACGAACTTTTGACAGAAGAAACGATACAGCTCAAAGATCAGGTAACCAATTGGGAGGAAGCGATCAAGGTAGCCAGCCAGCCCTTGATCGACCAGCAATCGATCCGGCAGGATTACGTGGCGGCCATGATTGATAACGTCAAGGAGTTGGGGCCTTATATTGTCATCGCCCCAAACATCGCCATCCCCCATGCCCGTCCAGAGGCTGGTGTCGAACAGCTGGGTATGAGTTTCTTACGACTCAAAGAACCCGTATTTTTCTCAGAAAAAGATAAACATCGCGCTCAGTTAATCATCGTGCTGGCGGCGATTGATAATCAAACCCATTTAAAAGCATTGGCACAGCTTACAGAACTGCTATCAAATGAAAACAATGTGGAGCAGTTAATCTCAGCAAGTGATCGTACAACCGTAATTGAATTAATCAACCAAACAATAGAAGTTTAAAATTGAGGAGGAAAAAATAATGAAAAAAGTATTAGTTGTATGCGGTAATGGTCTAGGCAGCAGCATGATTGTAGAAATGAATGTGAAAGCGGCACTGAAAGAAATGGGGAAAGAAGCCGAGGTTTCCCACACCGATTTGACAACAGCCAAAACAGAACAGGCGGACCTCTTCATCGGTTCAGAGGATATTGTAGGCAGTCTGGAAGATGGCCGCAAACAAATTGTGAAATTGAAGAACTTAGTGGATAAAAACGAACTCCGTGAAGCATTAGAACAAAATATGTAGTCCACTTAAAAGGAAGGAGCGATACAAATGATTGATATCATTATGAAGGACATCCTAGGTACACCCGCAATCCTTGTCGGTCTATTCGCCTTAATCGGGCTCCTTGTACAACGTAAAAATTCAGGAGATGTCGTGTCCGGAACCCTTAAAACAGTAATGGGGTTCGTGATCCTAGGGGCAGGTGCGAATGTCCTTGTCCAATCGCTTGGGCAATTCAGCAGCATGTTCAATAAAGCCTTTGAAGTGGACGGAGTGATTCCGAACAATGAAGCGATCGTCGCCCTTGCACAAAAAAGCTTTGGAACAGAGACTGCGATGATCATGCTGTTCGGTATGATCGTCAATATTCTCATTGCACGATTCAGTCCTTTTAAGTATATCTTTTTAACCGGACATCATACCATGTTCATGGCCTGTTTAATCGCTGTAATCTTAACCACTGGAGGGTTTTCCGGAATATCGTTGATCATTTTGGGCTCGATTATCCTTGGTGCCTTAATGGTCCTTTCTCCCGCGATGCTCCAGCCTTTCACACGAAAAGTCACCGGGTCGGATGATTTTGCCATCGGTCACTTCGGTTCGATTGGTTATTTGACTTCTGCGCTGGTCGCTAAAGCGGTCGGCAAGGGATCAAAATCAACAGAAGAAATCAAAGTTCCGAAATCACTCAGTTTTCTCAGGGACACATCCGTCTCTGTATCGCTGACCATGGTCATCCTATTCTTTGTCGTTGCATGTGCGGCAGGTCCTGCCTTCGTTGAAAGCAAGTTAAGCGGTGGACAGAACTTCCTGGTCTTTGCATTTATGCAAGGAATTACATTTGCCGCTGGTGTTTATATCATATTGGCAGGGGTCCGTATGCTCCTTGGTGAAATTGTCCCTGCATTCAAGGGAATCGCCGATAAAATCGTCCCGAATGCCAAACCGGCACTTGACTGCCCGGCCATTTTCCCTTTCGCAGGTAACGCAGTGATCATCGGATTTTTATTCAGCTTTATCGCCGGTCTTGTGAGCATGCTCTTTTTACCTTTATTAGGATTGAAAGTAATCGTACCTGGCTTAGTCCCCCACTTCTTCACAGGTGCAGCAGCTGGAGTCTTCGGCAATGCAAACGGCGGTCGAAGAGGGGCGATCTTCGGCTCAATGGCGAATGGGGTAATTATCAGCTTCCTGCCTGCTCTCTTGCTGCCCGTTTTAGGCTCATTGGGGTTCCAGGGAACAACGTTTGGAGATGCAGACTTCGGTGTGGTTGGAATATTACTGGGTAATCTTGTCCACATAGTCAAATCCAATATGACCGTTTTCGCAGCCGTCATTCTCATCTTGGGCTTCCTGTTTTTCATCAGCTTTAAATCAAAAGCTGCCGAACCGAAAAAAGAAACGAAATCAGCTTAATCAACAGCTGGATACAGCAAATCCGATATTTCAACGCGCTAAACATTATTTACGCGTTAAAACCGGCAGTAAGATTTTAACCATAATCTTTACGAAAACAGCCTCCATGACAACATGGAGGCTGTATCTGTATGAAGCGGCAAAAAGTTAGAGCGGCAGTCCCGCCTCCAACAGTTCAAGGGAATTGACTATCACGTCAACGATATTGATGTACTCACAGACATTGTTATTAATTCCTTGGAGATAACACCCTCAAGCAAATTTTTATCAATAAACGGAGCAATCGGCATTATTTCTTTGATACCCTTTTTGGAAATAGCGTCCAACGCCAGTTCATTAATGAGCTCTGTCTTGATAAACGGGGCGACAGGAGCAATGGAATGGATTCCTTTTGATTCATAGCTTTTTTTCGTACAACTACTCAATACATCTTCACTAATAAATGGCGCCATCGATGATAAAGCTTGCAAACCGTTTGTCTCGAATTCCTTTTCTGCGAACAAGTCTAAGATATCTTGACTGATAAACGGCGACATGGATGTCAGCCCTTCGATGCCATTTGCTTCAGCCTCTATTTTTGCACTTTCATCGATGACCTCTTGGCTGATAAAAGGCGCAACAGCCGTCAAACCCTTCAAACCGTTTGTTTCAAACTCCATTCGTGCGCATTGATCGATCACATGCTGACCGATGAACGAGGCTATGGATGATAATCCTTCTAGACCACTCGATTCAAATTCCTTCCGTGCCAAGGAATCGAATAACTCTTGGCTGATGAAAGGGGCGATCATCGAGAGCTCTTTTGAAGATATTTCTCCCTGTATATTTTGATAGACTCTGTCTGCCTGATCGATTGTAATAATTGGTGCTGCATTTATAAATTCATCTACATCAATCGGCTCTGACTCCATCAATGTCTCATTTTCAATAAGCCCCTTGACGATTCGCGTTCCTTTTCCTTCATCCAAAATATCATCAATACTGACTTCGAATATTCTTGCAAGGTCAGGGAGCTTAGAAATATCCGGCATCGTTTCGCCTCGTTCCCAATTGCTTATAGCTTGAAAGCTAACCCCTAATTGATCTGCAAGCGCCATCTGTGTTATCTTTTGTCCCTTTCTAAGCATCGCAATTTGCTTCCCTACTTTTTTCATATCGAACATGCCCATCACCTCTTTCATTAGTATAAATTAAATGTAACTAATCGTTGGTGGTTTTCCTATCAAGTGATGCTTGAATATTGGAATTTACCATTCAAGTATGAATAGAAAAAAGCCATATTACTGCAAAATTGCAATAATATGGCCTGACAATAAAACCATAGAGCAATCCTATCCAAGCCCCATTATGTGGTTTCGCTTTACCTTGACGTTGCTGGTTTTTCACGCAGTTTTCCTGTGTTCTTAATGTTTACTTTTACATTTATTTTACGAATCGACTTTTCACTCAAAGCAATTTGCCCATTGTGCTCTTGCTTTTTCCAAGCAGGATAATCCATTTTATAAAATACTTTTATAAGCGGTATTTGTCCAAGTTAATCTTTAAACCATCTCGATAAGAGGATAACCTATTTACGAATCATTGCTTCTGCATAGCTGGATAAAACACCGATTGATGCCTTTTTAAGGAGTGCAAATATCATAGGGTGGCCCTCTCTACATCCCGTTTTTTATAATAGGTTTTCCAGCCGGTAGAACTATTTGCACTATATATGCATATTAATTATCAATACATGAATGAGTCTCAACCATATACACCCCGGGTCCTCCTCACCCGAGAGGTTCGCTGCGGGAGTGAATTCCTGTAATGAATTATTTAATAAAGCACATGTGGTTTTTAAGACTCCACATGTGCTTTATTAAATAACAATTAAATGAACAGTGAAATTGGAAGATGAATAGATTAAATGTATCCTGATTTTTCTGTTAGGTGAATTTTGCACTTATTGATTGATATACAGAAAATGTGAGGTGTGAAAATGGATCATTTTATAGAAACACAATCACTTTGTCACTCGTTTGCATCCATCATTGGGGGCTACACAATTCTCCCCATTTCGCCGCAATTTCCCTTCTGCACAATCGGGCTATCCCAATGCATTGAGGTAAATATGCTAGGGAGATCGGCAGCTGATTCCACTATGGTAACGGATGCATATTTTGACTTTGGGAATTTCGATGCGCAAGGGAGAGCACTTATTATTGGACGCATCCCAGTAGAAATCCGCCAAATCCCCACAGTCACAGGGATTTTGGCAAGACAAGGCATTTTATACAAAGTTGTAAATGGATATTCATTTAGTGAACCAGATCTTCCAATCATTTATGTGGCTAGTATTGAGTGCCCTATTTCCTTTGCCCATAGATTGTTACCTGTTCTGAACACATTGCCGACTATTCCAGTCCATCAGTCAAATAAGCCAACTACTATATATATGCATGAGACATGTAATCAAGTAAGTAACATCCTCGGTGGTTTTTTAATACCTTATCCCCCCCAGCAGAGTTTCTGTAGTATCGCATTATCCCAATACCATCCCATAACAATATTAGGTCGATGCGCCACCCAATCGCCTACGGTGACGGATGGAATCTTTAGTTTTGTCAGTATGGATTCACAAGGGTGCGCGCTTAATATTGGACGCATACCTGTTCAGCTTAAAGATGCAAATGAGGTAATGTTGAAATTAACACGAGAAGGACTCTACAGTAATTTTGTCGAGGGATTTCCTTGCAGTCAGCCAATGCTTTCTTATATTTATGTTCAGCAAATCGAGAAGCCAGTTGTTTTTGCTGAGAAAATTCGTGGTGTTCTTTATGGTGCATGAATGAGGATCATCTATAAATTATAACCAAATAATGCAAAAAATTCGCATAAAAATAAAAAACCACCAAATATGTATTTGGTGGAGACGGTGGGAATCGAACCCACGTCCAGAAATAACGCCGCTTAAGCATCTACGAGTGTAGTCGGCATATTAGCGTTTCGCTGCTCCTTTTGCCTACCGACAGGCGGCCGGGCAGCTAGCCTGGTTGTTCTCTTCCTTCATCCTCAGGCGGTGGAATCCGGCGTAGCCCACTAAGAGTGAGACCCTTACCCTACCACATGGGCGATGGAGGGAGGATCCGCTTTAGGCCTTAATTAGGCAGCAAAAGCGAGGTTATTGTTAGTTTTGCCAGTTATTATTGGCGTTGACGTTGATGACGGAGCCGATCCCTCCGACTCGCAACCTAAGCTCGAACTATCCCTGTCGAATCCGTAACGTCCCCATTGTGAAAAAATCGGCGGCGAATCTCGGCGTCAGCTTGCTTGATCGCATCCTCACGTATTAAAATACGCTCCGGTGCACTCAGCATTATTTCAGCATCAGCTTGTCCGCGCTATCTGACGTTAGGAAAGCTTAGATAGATAAGCTTTAAGTTACTTTGTTGCTACGTTTATTATTATAACACATAAGCGTAATTTTTCAATTGTAAATAACTGTAATCAGTCTTGCTGCCTGGCTTTGAAGGCTCTCTCGATGTCGCGTTTGGCTTCTTTCTTTTTGAGGTCTTCGCGCTTGTCGTATTTCTTTTTCCCTTTAGCCAAGCCGATGAGTACTTTCGCAACACCATTTTTGATGTAGAGCTTCAATGGAATCAAAGAATAGCCTGCTTCCTTTGTCTCGCCGATCAGCTTGCTGATTTGTTTTTTATGCAATAATAGCTTTCTTGTACGAAGTGGATCATGGTTATGGATGTTTCCCTGCTCGTACGGACTGACATGCATATTGTAAAGAAATACTTCACCCTTTTGGATGCGGGCAAAAGAATCCTTTAGATTGACACGGCTGTTGCGGATCGACTTGATTTCTGTACCTTTCAACACCATGCCTGCTTCGTATGTTTCTTCTATTGAAAAATCATGCCTTGCTTTTTTATTTTGTGCTATGAGTTTTCCTTCCCCTTTTGGCATGCGGACTCCCCCTTCTGTCTCTCTGAATCACTATTATACAAGGAGTTGAGCGAGGTGAAAAGTATAAGCCTTTTCACCTCGACGCCATTCCTTTATCTTTTTTTACGGCGTTTTTTGTTTGGCTTTCCTCCATTTGGGGCGCCTTCGTAAAATTTTCGGCCTTTCTTCTTGGCCTTTGGCGGACGTGTTGACCATCCATCTGAAGTTCCTTCTGATTGCGGCCCCTTCGCCTTGCCTTGTTTTTCCCTAGGCTTACGCGCTCTTGTCTTTGCTTTTAAGACCTTTGCTTCTCCACCGCGTTCCCGGCGCTTCGTATTTTTCATGCCGACGATTTCAAAGTCGATCGAGTATTCATCCTTGTTTACGTTAATGACGCGGACCGTGATTTCATCGCCGATTCGGAAGACGTTGCCAGTTCTTTCCCCGATCATCGCAAATTGTCGTTCATCGTAGCGGTAGTAGTCATCAGTCATATAGCTGACATGGACAAGGCCTTCAATCGTATTCGGAAGCTCGACGAACATCCCGAAGTTTGTGACGGAGCTGATGATGGCATCGTACTCCTCACCGATTTTGTCTTCCATGTATTCAGCCTTTTTCAAATCGTCCGTTTCACGCTCTGCATCTACTGCCCTTCTTTCCATTTTAGAAGAATGGTCAGCAATTTCAGGCAGGTGGGAATCCCATTTTGCCCTTGTCGATTCATCGAGCTTGCCTTCGATTAGATATGTTCGAATCAATCGATGGACGATCAAATCGGGATATCTTCGGATCGGCGACGTGAAATGTGTATAGAATTCCGTTGAAAGCCCGAAGTGTCCTAATGAATCAGGATCGTATTTTGCCTGCTGCATCGATCTCAGCATCACGGTTGAAACGACCATTTCTTCCGGCTGCCCTTGAACCGACTCAATGATTTCCTGAAGTGCACGAGGATGGACAGCATTAGCGGTACCTTTGACAATCAGCCCGAAATTCGTAATGAATTCAAAGAACCGCTGGAGCTTATCTTCCTTTGGATCTTCATGAATACGGTAGATAAATGGGACATCCATCCAATGGAAATGCTCAGCCACGGTTTCGTTGGCTGCCAGCATGAATTCCTCGATCAGCTTTTCCGCAACGGAACGCTCACGTAGCACGACATCAGAAGGCTTCCCTTCATCATCCACCAACACTTTTGCTTCTTTGAAATCAAAATCGATGGCGCCGCGGTTCATCCGCTTGCGGCGAAGGATGGCAGCGAGCTCTTCCATTTTTTCAAACATCGGTACAAGAGGCTTGTAGCGATCGATCAGTTCTTCATCCTTATCGACCAATATTTTATTTACATCGGAATATGTCATCCGTTCGGTCGTTTTGATGACACTTTGGAAAATTTCGTGATGGACGACGTCGCCTTGTTCTGTGATTTCCATTTCACACGATAACGTCAATCGATTGACCTTTGGATTCAATGAACAAATCCCGTTGGATAACCGGTGCGGGATCATCGGTATGACACGGTCGACAAGATAGACGCTCGTTCCTCTCTCGGCCGCTTCCTGATCGATCGGTGAACCTTCTTGAACGTAATAGCTGACATCCGCGATATGTACACCCAATTTGTAATTTCCGTTATCCAGTTTTGTCACCGTGACGGCATCATCAAGATCCTTTGCGTCTGCACCGTCAATGGTTACGATCGTTTGATCGCGAAGGTCCCTGCGATTTTTTATTTCAGACTCATCGATTGAGTCTGGTGTTTGAATCGCCTGGTCCATGACTTCATCAGGGAATTCCTGCGGCAGGCCGTGCTTATGGATGATCGATAATATATCGACACCAGGATCATTTTTATGTCCAAGGATCTGTATGATTTCCCCTTCTGCATTTTTGCGGCCTTCCGGATAGGAGGTGATTTTGACGACTACTTTATGTCCTTCCACAGCTCCCATGCTGGCATTCTTCGGGATGAAAATATCATTGCCGAATTTTTTATCATCAGGCACGACAAAGCCAAAATGCTTACTTTCCGTATAAGTTCCAACCGTCTCTTCAACACCGCGCTCCACGATGCGGACAACTTCGCCTTCTCTTCTCGCTCCTGAACTCTCAGACGAGACACGGGCAAGGACGATATCCCCATGCATGGCATTGTTCGTATGATTCGGCGGGATGAAAATATCATCCATTCCAGGCTCATCCGGTATGACAAACGCAAATCCCTTCGCATGTCCAGTCAGCTTTCCGCGGACCAAATTCATTTTTTGAGGAAGCCCGTAGCGGTTGCTGCGAGTCCGGACGACAAGTCCTTTTTCCTCCATATGGACCAATGCTTTCACAAAGTCCTTGAATGCGCTGGAATCCTTGATCCCAAATGCCTCTTCCAGCTCTTGGACGGTAAGCGGCTTATATGCCTCGTCCTTCATATAGGTAAGCAGTCTTTCTACATGCTTTTCAATGTTTTCTTCCATCATAATCCCTCCTTTGAATAGGGCTACACAGTCCAATCAAGTTTTTCTAAAAATTGATATACGTCCTCATGCAGTTGTTCTTTTTCTTTATCAAGCGTAATGACATGACCGGATTCTTCATACCATTTGAGCTCTTTCTCATCTGATTCCACTTGATTATAAATGATATTGGCACTATCGGTATTGATCATATGGTCATGCCTTGCCTGTACCACAAAAGTTGGGGAGTAAATCATATCGACATTATCCCGCACCTCTGAGATCAGGCCTTGAAGTGCTTCGAGCGTATTCATTGGCGTCTTCTTGAATTCATTGATTTCTTCTTCTATATGTTCAGGGCTTTTCCCTTCAAATTTTTTATATTCTTTTGCGTATTCAACGACCCCGTCATACATGACTTTTTCACTTTTGATATACATCGGTGCACACATCGGTACAATACCCTTTACAGGTACAGTGTAACCTAATTTCAAGGAAAATACCCCGCCTAGCGACAGTCCTGCGACCGCAATTTCATTGTGCCCTTTGCTTTTGAGGAATTCATAGCCTTCCATGACGTCCTTCCACCAATCCTCAGGACCTGTATGAACGAGTTCCTCCGGCGGCACCCCATGCCCTTTATATTGAGGGGCATGGCATGTATACCCTTTTTTCTCCAAAAATCTGCCGATCATCCTGACATCGGCAGAGCTTCCTGTAAATCCGTGAAGCAGCAGGACGGCCCTCTCTCCGCCCTCAAATGTAAATGGTTTTGGTGTGACTTTTTTCATGATGTAAAACCTCTCCTTGCCTTTTAAAATTAATCGATATGTATGAAGATTAGAAATTGAAATCGGACGAACCACTCTTAACTTATTTTTAACAGAGTGTAAGAAAACATTCCACCAATCCGCTTAATGGTGGTGGATAGAAAAAACGGCCGACTCAAAAACAAAGAGCCGGACACACCGCTTGTCTCTCCATGGATCATGTCCATGATGAGAAATGGCAAGAGGGTGCCAGGCACTTTTGAGTCAGCCTTATTTTAAATCGCGTAAACCTTACAATCCAAAGTATGCAACTGCAATGGTCAAAACGAAAAATAACACAGAAAGTACAACGGTCACTCGATGAAGGACCAAATCAAGACCACGAGCTTTTTGCTTGCCGAAAAGCTGTTCCGCCCCACCGGAAATGGCGCCGGACAATCCTGCACTCTTTCCAGATTGCAATAGAACAACGACAATTAAACTGATTGCATCAATAACCAATAATACCGTTAATAAAGTATGCACGAGTTACTCCTCCTGAAACGAACATAATGATAGTCTAATCTTAACATACAGATAATTCTAGTACAATAACAAAAGCGAAGGCAGAACATTATGCAAGTCCTTTGGTGAAGTTGTGTGCGAAATCTGTAGTTTGAAGTCTTTCTCCTTAGAGAGATTATTTAGATTTGCGAGCGATTCTCTTATTTTGTGCATGAAGCGATTGAGGGCACAATATTATTAAAACTGCCGTGGCGAGCCGCGGCAGACGGACAAATTGGCTGCCGCCTCCTTAATTGCGCGCAATTTTGATTTTTTGCGCCTAAATCAGGATTATTGCGCGTAACTTTCGTTTTTTGCGCCTAAATCCTATTTTTTGCGTCCTTTTCATCCTTTATTGCGCAATGTTCCCTTTCTTATACTTCCCGCATCTTCCCAGCAAAACAAAAAACCAATCCCCGGGCCCAGGGATTGGTCTATTTAAGTTCAATCTTATTAGCGTTTTACGTTATAGAATGTTTTCACGCCAAGATATTGTGCCAAATCAGCCAATTCGTCTTCAATGCGAAGAAGTTGGTTGTATTTCGCAACGCGGTCTGTACGTGATGGAGCACCAGTTTTGATTTGGCCGGCATTTGTCGCTACAGCGATGTCGGCAATTGTGCTGTCTTCTGTTTCACCGGAACGGTGGGAGATGACTGCAGTGTAGCCAGCGCGCTTCGCCATTTCGATTGCATCGAAAGTTTCAGTCAATGTACCGATTTGGTTCACTTTGATCAAGATGGAGTTGCCTACACCTTGCTCGATTCCTTGAGACAATTTATTTGTGTTTGTTACGAATAAATCGTCACCGACCAACTGAACTTTTGTGCCAAGGCGGTCAGTCAATAATTTATGGCCATCCCAGTCGTTTTCATCCAAACCGTCTTCGATGGAGATGATTGGGTATTTAGAAGCCATTTCTTCGTACCAGTCAACCATTTCAGCAGATGAAAGGACTTTGCCTTCGCCCGCAAGATGATATTTGCCGTCTTCTTTGTTGTAGAATTCAGAAGATGCTGCGTCCATAGCAAGCATAACTTCTTCGCCTGGCTTGTAGCCGGCTTTTTCGATTGCTTCGATGATTGTTTGAAGTGCTTCTTCGTTAGAACCAAGGTTTGGAGCGAATCCGCCTTCGTCACCTACAGCAGTGTTTAGGCCTTTTTCTTTTAATACCGCTTTAAGGTTGTGGAAGATTTCTGCGCCCATGCGTACAGCTTCCTTGAATGTAGGTGCTCCTACAGGCATGATCATGAATTCCTGGATATCAACGTTGTTATCAGCATGCTCTCCGCCGTTGATGATGTTCATCATTGGTACTGGAAGCTGCTTGGAGTTGAATCCGCCAAGGTATTGATACAAAGGAACTCCCAAGAAATCTGCTGCTGCACGAGCTGCTGCCATGGAAACACCAAGGATTGCGTTCGCACCCAATTTTCCTTTGTTTTCTGTCCCGTCAAGCTCGATCAACGCTTTGTCGATCCCTACTTGATCTGTTACGTCGAAGCCGATAAGTTCAGGCGCGATCAATTCATTTACGTTTTCAACTGCTTTAAGGACACCTTTTCCTAAGAAACGGTCTTTGTCGCCGTCGCGAAGCTCAACTGCTTCGTATTCACCAGTGGAAGCCCCGGATGGAACCATTGCGCGACCGAATGCGCCTGACATCGTCAATACTTCAACTTCTACTGTTGGGTTACCGCGGGAATCCAATACTTCACGTGCATAAATTTGTTCAATGTATGGCATTTAAATTCTCTCCTTTGATTTTTAAAATTTATTTTTTGATAAGTGTTTGTCCAGTCATTTCTTCTGGCTGTTGAACTTTTAATAAATCAAGCATTGTCGGGGCCAAGTCGCCCAGTTTTCCACCATCGCGGAGCTCTATGCCTTCCTTCGTCACAATGACAGGAACAGGGTTAGTCGTGTGGGCAGTCATTGGATCACCTTCGACTGTCACCACTTCATCTGCATTTCCGTGGTCGGCAGTAATGATCGCAGTTCCGCCTTTTTCATTGATCAAGTCGACAATTTCGCCAAGGCACTCGTCGACCGTTTCAATCGCTTTTACTGTCGGTTCAAGCTTCCCTGAGTGTCCAACCATATCGGGGTTGGCGAAATTCAGGATGATCGCATCAAAGTTATCTTCCTTAATTTCCTTCACCAAGGCATCTTTGACTTCATATGCACTCATCTCAGGCTTTAAATCGTACGTTGCGACTTTTGGAGAATCGATCAGGATTCTTTCTTCGCCAGGGAATTTCTCTTCACGTCCGCCGCTCATGAAGAATGTGACGTGAGGATATTTCTCTGTTTCGGCAATGCGCAATTGCTTCAATCCATTTTGAGAAAGGACTTCCCCTAATGTATTATCCAAGTTCACCGGTTTAAATGCAACATATCCATCCACCGTTTCACTGAAGTGCGTCAAGCAGACAAAGAACAAGTTCTCTGGATGCTTCGGACCGCGGTCGAATGAACGGAAGTCCTTGTTCGTGAACGTATTGGAAATTTGAATGGCACGGTCAGGACGGAAGTTATAGAAAATAACAGCATCATCGTCCTTGATCGTTGCAACCGGCTCACCGTTGTCTTTCGTCATTACAGATGGCAGTACGAATTCATCGTAGATGCCATTTTCATAGGAATCATCGACAAGCTCGATTGGATCTTTGTAATCAGGGCCTTCACCATACACCATCGCGCGGTAGGATTTTTCTACACGCTCCCAGCGCTTGTCGCGGTCCATGGAATAATAGCGCCCGGATAATGTGGCAAATTCACCGACACCGTATTCTTCGAATTTTTCTTGCGTTTGTTTGATGTATTTTTTTGCAGTCTGCGGTCCGACGTCCCGGCCATCAAGGAATCCATGCACATATACCTTTTCAACGCCTTCTTTTGCAGCTAGTCTCAGCAATGCAAATAAATGTTCAATATGGCTGTGGACGCCTCCGTCCGATAATAGACCGAACAAGTGAAGAGCTGTTCCTTTTTCCTTCACATGATTGATCGCATCGAGGAATGTTTGATTTTCGGCAAACTCGCCTTCGCGAATGGCCAGGTTCACCCTTGTCAAACTTTGATACACGATGCGTCCGGCGCCGATATTCAAATGGCCGACTTCGGAGTTGCCCATTTGTCCTTCCGGAAGGCCGACCGCTTCACCGCATGCCGTCAATGTGTTATGCGGATAGTTGTTCCAATAACGGTCAAAGTTCGGTTTTTTTGCATGTGCGACTGCATTTCCTTTTTCTTCATCGCGGAATGCAAATCCATCCAGGATAATTAATGCTACAGGAGATTTACTCATTCTTACCTGCCTCCAATAATTGCAGGAAGGATTGTGCTTCAAGGCTTGCGCCGCCCACTAAAGCTCCATCGATATCGGATTGTGCCATATATTCCTTGATGTTGTTTGGCTTTACGCTGCCGCCGTATTGGATACGGAGTGCATCAGCTGCTTCTTGAGAAAAGCTTTCAGCCACAACTTGGCGGATATGTGCACAAACTTCATTGGCATCATCTGAAGTGGAGGATTTTCCAGTTCCGATTGCCCAGATAGGTTCATACGCGATGACAGTCTGTTTCACTTGATCTTCTGAAAGGCCTGCCAATGCTTTTTTCACTTGTGAGCCGACGATTTCTTTAGTTTCATTATTTTCTCTTTGCTCAAGCGTTTCACCGACACATGCAATCGGAGTCAAGTCATAGTTAAATGCAGCTAGGACTTTCTTGTTTACCGTCTCGTCCGTTTCGTTGAACATTTCTCGGCGCTCTGAATGTCCGATGATGACATATTTAACACCAAGATCTTGAAGTGCTTTCGGGCTGATTTCGCCAGTGAAGGCACCATTCTCTTCAAAATGCATCGTTTGAGCGCCGATTTCCACCGGATAGTCCTTTGTGATATCCACCAATCGCTCTAAAAACAGAGCAGGCGCACAAATGACTGTGTCCACTTGTTCATTGGATGGAGCTAATCCGTTTACTTCTTCAGCAAAGGATTTCGCTTCGGATAACGTTTTATTCATTTTCCAGTTTCCAGCAATAATAGGTTTACGCATGGGTGAAATCATCCTTTCTGGTTGGAATATTATTTATCGTCAAGAGCCGTAACGCCAGGAAGTTCTTTCCCTTCCATAAATTCAAGGGATGCGCCACCACCTGTTGAAATATGGCTCATTTTGTCTGCAAGGCCGAATTTTTCTACAGCTGCTGCTGAGTCTCCTCCGCCAATGACAGAATATGTATCTGTGGCATCAGCTAAAGCTTGAGCGACTGCTTTCGTTCCGTTTGCAAATGCTTCCAGTTCGAAAACGCCCATTGGTCCATTCCAGATGACCAATTTAGAGCTTTGAATCACATCTTTATAAAGCTCGCTTGTTTCTGGTCCGATGTCCAATGCTTCCCAGTCGGAAGGGATTTGATCGATTGCGACAACCTTCTTGTTTGCATCGTTTGAGAAGTCATCAGCTACAACGACATCTTTCGGCATATAGAACTTGACGCCTTTTTCCTTCGCTTTTTCCATAAAGGATTTCGCAAGATCGATTTTGTCTTCTTCTAAAAGGGATTTACCCACTTCATGGCCTTGTGCTTTTACGAATGTATAAGCCAAGCCGCCGCCGATGATGAGGTTATCCACTTTTTCAAGCAAATTATCGATGACGCCGATTTTATCTTTTACTTTTGCCCCGCCGATGATGGCTGTGAATGGACGCTCAGGGTTGGAAAGTGCTTTGCCGAGCACATCCAGCTCCTTCTCCATCAATAAGCCTGCAACGGACGGAAGATCATTTGCAATACCTTCAGTTGATGCATGTGCACGGTGGGCTGCACCGAAAGCATCATTGACATATACATCCGCAAGCTCAGCAAAAGCCTTCGCCAACTCCGGATCATTCTTTTCTTCACCAGGGTAGAAACGAACATTTTCAAGAAGAAGGATATCTCCTTCGCTCATTTCGTCGATTTTGGATTGAACGGATGGTCCATGGGCTTCATCCGCTTTTTTCACATCTTTCCCCATCAACTCGCCTAAACGTGCTGCAACAGGTGTAAGGCGCAAATCTTCGACAACCTGCCCTTTTGGACGTCCTAAATGGCTGGCAAGAATAACTTTTGCACCTTGCTCTGATAAGTATTGAATCGTTGGGATTGCTGCGCGGATCCTTGTTTCATCCGTGACTTGTCCATCTTTCATCGGAACGTTGAAATCGACACGGCAAAAAACGCGTTTACCTTTCACATCAATATCTTTGACTGATTTCTTATTCATTGCTGAAGGACCTCCTTATACGGGGGCTTTCCCCTGATTAAATGAGAAAAAGGAGAGAGGGGAATCCTCCCCGCTCCCCTTTTATCCCTTTCATTATAGATGTTGGGATAGCTTTTATCCAACAAAAACCCTAAAATGGTGTCACATTCGTGAGATTAGGATAACACTTTGAAAGTCGTTTCTTACAGACCTTTTTTAGCGATGTAGTCAACTAAGTCTACTACACGAGTGGAGTAGCCAGTTTCGTTGTCATACCAAGAAAGAACTTTTACCATGTTGTCTTCAAGAACCATAGTAGAAAGTGCATCGATTGTAGAAGAAGCATTGTTGCCGTTATAGTCAACAGATACTAATGGCTCTTCGCTGTAAGCAAGAACTCCTTTAAGGTCGCCTTCAGCCGCTTCTTTGAATGCTGCGTTTACTTCGTCAGCTGTAACAGTTTTGTCAAGCTCAGCAACCAAGTCAACAACAGAAACGTTAGGAGTTGGTACACGCATAGCCATACCGTTCAATTTGCCTTTAAGTTCAGGCAATACAAGCGCAACAGCTTTTGCAGCACCAGTAGTTGTAGGGATGATGTTCTCAGCAGCCGCACGAGCACGACGATAGTCTTTATGTGGCAAGTCTAAGATCTGCTGGTCATTTGTGTAAGAGTGAACTGTCGTCATCATTCCGCGTTTTACACCGAATTTTTCATTCAATACTTTCGCGAATGGTGCTAAGCAGTTAGTTGTACAAGAAGCGTTTGAGATAACATGATGGCTTGCAGCATCATATTTATCTTCGTTAACACCCATTACGATTGTGATATCTTCTTCTTTAGCCGGAGCAGAGATGATAACTTTTTTCGCACCTGCATCAAGATGTTTCGCTGCATCTGCACGGTTAGTGAAGCGGCCTGTAGATTCAACCACTACTTCTACACCAAGGTCTCCCCAACCAAGTTGAGCTGGATCGCGTTCAGCCAAAACTTTGATTGATTTGCCGCCGACTACTAATGTATCACCGTCAACAGTAACCTCTTGGTCTAATTTCCCGTGTACTGTATCATATTGAAGTAAGTGAGCAAGCATGTTTGCATCAGTTAAATCGTTAACTGCAACAACCTCTACGTTAGGATTGTTTAAGCTTGCGCGGAATACGTTGCGTCCGATACGTCCAAAACCGTTAATACCAATTTTTACTGCCATGAATAACTTCCTCCTTCAAATGTTTAAGGATGTATTTTGTTTAAATCTATTTCAAAAGGGATTACCCTTTTAAAAGCTCTCTTGCCGCTCCTTCATCGGTGATCAGCACCGAAGCATGTGGAGCACTTCTTAAGTATGAACGAATTGCCTTTGCTTTAGAGGCGCCGCCCGCTACAGCAATGACATGCTCTGTCTTGGCTAAATCCTTGAGTTGGAGCCCGATCGTCTTCACTTTGTGGACGACTTCCCCTTCTTCATTGAAATAATAGCCAAACGCTTCTCCAACAGCTTTTGCTTCGATAATCTTGTTCATGTTCTCCTGGTTGGTTTTCCTTCTTTCAGCCATAGTGATAGCATCACCAATTCCATGTAAAACCATGTTGGCCGATGAAATTAAATTCAGGACGTCCTTGATGGCCGGCTCTCTCATAAATGACTGATAGACTTCCTTGCTGACCTCATCCGGTACATAGAGCACCCGATGTTTGGCGCCAGTCTGCTCTGCCATCTTGGCGCAGATCGTATTGGCCTGGTTTTTGACATCCTCGCCGATCCCGCCTCTTGCAGGAACAAACAGGACTTCTTTTTGAGTGAAGTCAGGAGTCAATGTTTCGGCGACCGCCGCCATTGTCGTCCCGCCTGTTACAGCGATGATATTTTTTCCAATCAACCGTTTTTTCATACTTACTGCACAAGCTCTTCCTAATTCTTCTTTCACCCATGGCGTGGAATCACTATTACCGGGAACGATGACAACATCTTGAAGCTGCATCCGTTTTTTGATTTGAGCTTCCATTTCGTTAATACCCGAAATTTCCCTCATTATGTCTTCCATTTTCTCCAAAATCATCAATCCATCTGGTGTCATTGACATTCCTGATGTTTTCACTTCGATAAGATTTTGATCTTTGAGAAAATCAACTTCGGACCTTAGCACCCTTTCAGTCAGGCTAAGCGTTTGAGCCAAGCTCCTTCTTCCGACCGGGGCCATGAAATGGATGGTCCTTAAAATTTGATAGCGTTTTTGCATAGTTGAGAGCAGGTCAGGCAATAATCTTTTTTGAATGTCAATGATTTGATACATGCAAAAACTCCTTTAATATTTCCTGTTGGACTAAAAAAGTCCCAGCAAGACATATTATGTCCCGCTTACTGCAAAAAAAATTTATCCCTGCTTCAATTCTTATTCTAGCAAGGATAAAAACGTAATTCAACTAAGAAATATCAACATTTCTGATGTAAACGGTTACTTATAACAATTGGGTCAATTTGGCCATACTGGATAATTTCCCCTTCGATTTCCACTACAGGGATCAACAACCCGAATCGTTCTGTCAAGTCATCGCTTCCTTCGATATCCACTTCATTTATATTGAAATCATGGTGATCTTTCAAAAGCTCCAAAATCACTTTTGCATCCCTGCATAAAGAGCATTGTTCCCTTGTATAAAAAGTAATCTCCTGCTTCAACCCATACACCTTCTATTCATCGAATCTTTTTCGTTTGGAGGAAGAAAGGATCCCAAGCTGATCACGGTACTTTGCAACCGTCCGGCGGGAGACCCTTATTCCTTCCCGCTTCAATTGATCGGCAATCATTTGATCTGAAATTGGCTTGCCTTTATCCTCTTGATCAATCCATTCGGATATCAAGTTTTTAACCGTGTTGGATGAGGTTTGGTCAGCATCTGTCTCAAGCGCTGCAGAGAAAAAGTATTTTAATTCAAATGTCCCGAATGGCGTCTGAATATATTTTTCTCTTACTGCCCGGCTGACTGTCGATTCGTGAACTTGAATTTCCTCCGACATTTGCTTCATTGTCAGCGGCTTCAAATACTTCGATCCTTTCAAGAAGAATTCGCTCTGAAATTCGACCAGTGCCATTCCGACCTTCATCATTGTCTCATGCCGTTGCCGAAGACTTTTCATTAAAAATCGAAAATCCTGTGATTTTTCTTTGATGAAGGATTTCAGCTGCGGATCGCGTATTTTGGATAACTCATGGTAGTATTCTTTTTGAAATTGAATGGCGGGGATTGTCCCATCATTCATCCTCAATTCTATCGAACCGCCAATGACTTGGACTATCAATTCAGGTATGACATAAGGGGAAGGTTCCGTTGAATATTCTGCCCCTGGTCTTGGCGACAACGTCCGAATATAATCTGAAACTTCCTGAATGGACGCCATACTGCAAGAAAGCTTTTTGCTCAAAGGTTTCCACTTCTTTTCGGCGAATTCCTGGAAATGATCCTCGATGATGGCTGCCGCTAAAGGCGGGACGTCCCCTTTCCTTTCAAGCTGCAGCATCAGGCATTCCTGGAGACTTCTTGCCCCCACCCCTGCCGGCTCTAATTGCTGAATCATCCTTAAGCACTGGTTCACTTCCGCAGGCGCTGCATCAGCTGCCCTTTCAATTTCATCCAAGCTAGCGGCCAAATATCCATTCGAATCTAAATTATACAGTAATTGGTTAATGATCATCTTTTGTTTATTTGACAACGCTTTCATTATTAATTGTGAAGAAAGGTAATCTTGTATGGAGGTAGTTTTCCTGGCTACTTGCTCAAGCCATTCTTGTTTTGTTTTATCAGGTTTATGAATTCTGGTTTTGCGAAGGCGGTCGTGGCGCGGGTCCATCAATTGGATATTAGGTGCCTCCATTTGAATGAACGGATTTTCAAGAGCCTTTTGTTCAAGGAACGAAACGAGCTCCTGTGTGGAATATTGTAAAAGTGCAATGGCTTGTGAGAGCTCTTGCGTCATGCTTAATTTCAATGTTTGCTGCTGCCATAAGCCTGCTTTCAAATTCATCATTTTTCACCCCTTTCACCATTTTACAACAGTTTATGCCTTTCGGGTATGGAAATAAATTGTTCCAGGAAACAGTTTCTGTTCTTCACAAGTTGTGCGATGTCGATTTCCGCTGCAGGATGCTCGCTTTCCGAGGGGCCTCACACGAAGTGAGGTCGTTCGATGTTGGCACAGGACAAGGAAAGCTTCGACAGCGACACATCGCACGAAGAAAAATACCTGGCATTTTTCGAGGACGTGCCGACCTTAATCGGACATCCGCCTAATTCATCCTCGCTCCGCTGCGAGGTCTCACCCTGCCCGCTAATCCCTCCGGAGTCTCGCACCTTCCACTCCAATCGTCAACAATAAATATATGGCGTGCAAGATAAACTTTCTGACTCCTCTATTCCTCACTGAAGTTTGCAATATCGACTTGAAACAAACCGCAGTTCATCAATTAGTAAACCATTACCCTCCCTTTTAAAAATGCAAAAAACTGGCTCCATATATGCAGATACTGCAAAATATGGAGCCAGTTGATGTTTTAGAACCGTTTTTTAACGCCCTCGGAGGGAATCGAACCCCCATTTCAAGAACCGGAATCTTACGTGCTATCCATTACACCACGAGGGCACGCGGGAAAGTGTCGTACGATAAATCATTATAATTGAGAATCGGTGCGTTTGCAACAACTTTTCTTGTTTAATTTGGGTATGATTGGGTATGATGGATAGGGGAGAAGCAAAGAAACTGTCGAAAAAAACATAAGTGTTTCGTTTGACCTTTATTGACCATCAGTGTATGATTACAGTACATAAGTTTCACCATTGAAGCTTTTGCTTCTAATAGTACATGAACATTTATATCAAAGGAGGAACAAGGATGAATTTAATTCCTACGGTTATTGAACAAACAAACCGCGGTGAGCGTGCATATGACATCTATTCACGTCTTTTGAAAGACCGCATCATTATGCTGGGAAGCGCAATCGATGATAATGTGGCAAACTCAATCGTTGCCCAGCTTTTATTCTTGGAAGCGGAAAATCCTGAAAAAGACATCTCCATTTACATTAACAGCCCTGGCGGAAGCATCACTGCGGGTATGGCAATCTATGACACGATGCAATTCATCAAGCCTAAAGTATCAACAATCTGTATCGGAATGGCAGCATCAATGGGTGCATTCCTATTGGCAGCCGGTGAAAAAGGCAAGCGCTATGCCCTTCCAAATTCAGAAGTCATGATCCATCAGCCGCTCGGCGGAGCACAAGGCCAAGCGACGGAAATCGAAATCGCGGCAAAACGCATTCTATTCCTTCGTGAAAAACTAAATCAGATCCTTGCCGACCGCACAGGCCAATCGCTTGAAGTAATCGCGAAAGACACAGACCGCGACAACTTCATGACAGCTGAAAGAGCCAAAGAATACGGTTTGATCGATCAAATCATCCAAAAGAACGAACTTGAAAATAATAATAAGTAAGAATATCCGAAACCTCCCTTTAACCGGGGAGGTTTTTTTGCTGTTTGCTTTTCCTGCAAAACCTTAAAAGAAAAAATGGAATGTTTGTTAATGGGGCGTGAAGTACGAGACTCCGGAGGCATCAGCAGATCAGTGAGTCCCTCGAATAGCGAGCAACTTGCAACGGAAATAAACTATATACAATCCTTTATCAATCGATTGAAAATGTTTGTTATCCTTTTTTAAGACTATTCATCATTTGTGGTTGATTGTAGCGAAAGGTGCGAGACTCCTGAGGGATCAGCGGGCTAGGTGAGACCCCGCAGCGAAGCGAGGAGATATTTGGCCGATGTTCGATTAAGTTCGGCACTTCGTGTGCCAACATCGAACGACCTCACTTCCTGTGAGGCCCCTCGGAATGCGAGCATCCTTCCGCTACAATCAACTTTGCACATCCTTTGATAAATGCCAATGCCTAATTACGAAAATGCCTTATTAGATTGCAGCGCAAAGAAACGGACACTGTATTCTCCTTAGACAAACAAAAAAACCCTTCACATAAATGAAAGGGTTTTCCAAATTATCATTGATTAATTTTCTTCTTCCACGAAAGCTGCCAATTTATCGATTGCTTCCTGTTCATCATTGCCATCGGCAATAAGTATGATATTGGAGCCTGCATTTACAGCAAGGCTCATCAAGCCCATGATGCTTTTGGCATTCACTTTTTTCTGATCTTTCTCCAAGAAGATTTCAGAAGAAAAACGATTTGCCTCTTGTACGAACAAGGCAGCAGGTCTTGCCTGCAAGCCGGATTTCAGTTTTACTTCAACCTTTTTCTCAACCATGATTATTCCTCCCATTATTCCCTTTATATTTATTTTAAGAGTGCGAAGTGATGGATTCCCCTGCTCTCAGCTTTTCAGCCAATTGGTCTATCTTCCTCAGGCGGTGGTTGATGCCTGATTTGCTGATTGTTCCACCGGACACCATTTCCCCTAATTCTTTTAATGTGACATCTTGATAACTCACTCGAAGCTCGGCAATCTCCCTCAATTTATCCGGCAGTACATGCAACCCGACGGTCCGATCAATGAATTTGATGTTTTCTACCTGTCTCAGTGCAGCCCCGATGGTTTTATTCAAGTTAGCTGTTTCACAATTGACAAGTCGATTGACGGAATTTCGCATATCGCGGACGATGCGGACATCTTCAAAACGAAGGAGCGCGTTGTGTGCACCGATGACGTTGAGGAACTCGGTGATTTTTTCTGCTTCCTTCAAGTAAGTGATATACCCTTTTTTTCTCTCCAATGTCTTGCTGTTCAAACCAAAGCTATTCATTAATTGGCTCAATGATTCATTATGTTCGATATAAAGGGAGAAAATTTCGAGGTGATAGGATGAAGTTTCCGGATTATTGACAGAACCCCCGGCCAAAAACGCCCCTCTTAAGTAAGACCGTTTACAGCACTTCTTCTTCACTAATTCCGATGAAATATCATGGACAAATGAAAATCCTTCACCCAAAATTTTCAGGTCCTCAAGGATGCCCTTTGCTCCCTCTTTGATGCGGACGATATAGACGTTATTTTTCTTCAGCCTCATTTTTTTGCGGACGAGCAATTCAACGGGCAAATCGTAATTCTTCTTGATTAACGTATATATCCTTCTGGCGATGGCGGCATTTTCCGTTTGGATATTCAATACCAGCGTACGATTGGAAAAGGACAATGAGCCATTCATGCGGATCAGCGCCGATAGTTCTGCTTTAGCACAGCAGTCCTTTACCTCCAGATTGGTCAATTCTTTTTTTGTCTCAGATGCAAATGACATCTCTTCACCTCCCGTTCCAAAAACAACCGTTTGCACAACTTTTTAAAAATTCAATCATTTCTATAATTGGGCATAAGGTTTTCGTTTTTCCTCCAGCAAGGAAACAATGATCTTCGCGACTTTATCCGTATCATGCCGAATAACATCGTCTTTATACGTTATAATGCGATCATATATGACATTCAAGCCCATTTTCATCAATTTTTCCACATCATACACAACGGGCTTTGCAAGCTCTTCTTTATATTTATTCTGGATAAACGCCGGGATTTCCTCATTATTGACGAGGATCGTATCCATGAAGGCGCAGTCCATATGATCATAAATAGCTTTTACATGGTCGCTTGCAGTGAAATTCAACGTTTCCCCTGCTTGTGTCATTAAGTTGCATATATAAACCTTCCTCGCTCTTGAACGGCATACTTCTTCTCCCAGCCCCGGCACAAGTAGGTTCGGCAGGATGCTTGTATACAGGCTGCCGGGACCAATGACAATGATATCCGCTTTTCGGATCGCATCGATGGTTTCAGAAAGCGGCATAACAAGCTCAGGCGTCAAAAAGACCCTTTTGATCCGTTTCCCTGAATAGGGAATCTTGGACTCACCGGAAACGATCGTTCCATCTTCCATTTCAGCATGGAGAACGACGCTCTGATTGGCAGCAGGCAATACCTTTCCGCTGACATTGAGCACTTTGCTCATTTCCTGGATGGCATGAACAAAGTCACCTGTTATGGATGTCAGCGCAGCAATGATTAAATTGCCGAGAGAATGCCCAGCCAATTCATTTGAAGTTTTAAAGCGATGCTGAAACATCTGCTCAATCAACGGTTCAACATCCGATAGAGCTGCCAAGACATTGCGGATATCTCCAGGAGGAGGGATTTCCAGGTCCTGACGAAGCCTGCCCGAACTTCCTCCATCATCCGCAACGGTTACTACGGCGGTTATATCGATGGGATGCTGCTTCAATCCCCTCAAAAGCACAGGCAAGCCAGTGCCACCACCGATGATAACCACTTTAGGATTGTCATGTTTTCTCATGTAGTCTTACCCTTTCTCTTGTCGATATCACGATGCGAGATTCTTGTATGATAGTCGTCTTCAAAGTGTTTCCCGATATATTCCGCCAGTGCCACGGACCGATGCTGGCCGCCCGTACAGCCGATGCCGATTACGAGCTGCGCTTTTCCTTCCCTTTTGTATTGAGGGAGCATGAATCCTAATAAATCCGTCACCTTTTCAAGGAATTTCTGCGTTTCATTCCATTTTAGGACGTAGCTGGAAACCTCCTGCTCGAGTCCGGTTTTTGGCCGCATATGTTCAATGTAATGGGGATTGGGCAGGAACCGCACGTCAAACACCAAATCGGCATCTATCGGAAGCCCATGCTTAAATCCAAATGACATGACATTGACCGTGAATATCGTCTGTTTATTTACAGAGAACTCCGTTAGGATCTTTTCACGCAGCTCTCTCGGTTTCATCACAGAGGTGTTATAGATCGTTTGTGCACGACCTTTAAGCTCTTCCAGCAGACTTCTTTCCTGCCGGATCCCTTCAAGCGGCAAGCCTGACGGAGCCAATGGATGTGATCTGCGCGTTTCCTTATACCGGCGTACAAGCGAAGAGTCATCTGCATCCAAGAAAAGAATTTGCGGTGTCACCCAAGAGGTTTCCGCTAAATCATCCAATGCCTTGAACAAATGATCGAAGAACTCCCGCCCGCGCAGGTCCATGACGAGAGCGACTTTATTCATTTTATTACCCGACTCTTTCATGAGTTCCAAAAATTTTGGAAGCAGTGTGGGGGGCAAATTATCGACACAGAAAAAACCAAGGTCTTCAAAGCTTTGAATCGCGACTGTTTTCCCTGCCCCGGACATCCCCGTAATAATGACTAACTGAACATCATTAGTTGCTCCTGTACTCATAATATTCTGCTCCCCTCGAAGATCTTTTTCTATATATTTTTAGTTAGGATCAAGACGATAAGATAATAACTTGAAATCAGGAGTATATGTAAACCTTCCGTAGATGACTCCCTGCCCATGAATGACATAGTCGAGAATATGGTAATCCCCCTCCGCCATCGGAAGCTCCTTGATATCGTCGATGCTGTGCCATTCCAAAGTGCCTTCTTCAGATTGCTTGACATTGACACCATCGCTTTCTTTCGCTAAAAACGTAAACATCATCCATTCAGAAACGACTTCATCTCCGTCCTTGATGATGAAGGTAAAAATCCCTTTAATGGCAGGACTGCGCAAATAAATGCCCGTCTCTTCGCGAAATTCACGTACGACAGAATCCTTGATGGTTTCACCAGGCTCCATTTTTCCACCGGGAGCAACCCACCAGCCTCTACTAGGTTTATTCAATAATAAAACTTGATCTCCTTTTAAGAGAACACAATTCGTCACTCGTTGCACTGGCATTCACCTCAAAACCTATATAAAATGCATCAACCAAGACACACAATCTGCCTCATTATCAGTCCTCCTAATTATACTATGTTTCGTTGCCAGGCACAAAAGCACATGGCTGGAAGAATGAAAAAACGATTGGCTGAAAAGGATTAATTCAAAGAAGTTGGCTCGCTTACATATTTTCTGGAGTATAAAGAGTCAAAGCTTTAATCCCCTATAAATAAAAGGTTGTTTTCGTAAAGCTCTTTTCTCAAAGATTGTCGTTTTTAACAGTTTTCCTTAAAAAACTCATCATATGAAGGTGATTGGAGCGGAAGTTGTGAGGCCCCGCAACGAAGCGAGGAAGCTCACGGCACGTCCCTCTGAAAGGGAGCATCCTGCAGCGGAAACCAACCTTACACAACCTTTAATGAATAGCAAAAACTATTCGAAACATAAAAAAAAGAGCACAAGGAAAATCCTTGTGCGAAAAAGGGATATATTAAAAAGGGGGTCAATTTCATCTGTAAACAGTATAACTCTTTATTGTTTCACTACTGTTACAAATGGGTTAAAACCCAGTGACGTTTTTGTTAAAATCCGGACAAGAAATTATTTGGCCTTCAAAGCCTCGTTAAGCTCTTCAACATAGTGTTGAGCGCTTTGGGCGGCAATGCTGCCGTCTCCTGTAGCTGTAACAATTTGACGAAGCGTCTTTTCGCGAACGTCTCCAGCGGCAAAAATGCCATTCACTTTTGTTTCCATTTGATCGTTCGTTTCGATATAGCCAGCTTCATTCGTAATGCCCAGATTAGCGAAAGGCTTAGTTAATGGGACCATTCCGATATAGATGAACACACCATCGGTTTTAAAATCTTTTTCTTCGCCATTTTCAGTGGAAACAAGTGTCACACTACCGACTTTTCCGTTTGAATCATTGATTTCTTTAATAGTATGATTCCAAATGAAATCAATTTTTTCATTGTCAAATGCACGCTGTTGAAGAATTTTCTGTGCACGAAGCTCGTCGCGGCGGTGAACGATGGTCACTTTGTTCGCAAAACGCGTCAAGTAGACTCCCTCTTCTACCGCTGAGTCTCCGCCGCCTACAACGACCAGGTCTTTTCCTTTAAAGAATGCACCATCACAGACTGCACAATAGGAAACGCCGCGGCCACCCAATTCTTTTTCACCCGGAACACCGATTTTTTTATACTCGGCACCAGTCGCAAGAATGATGGATCGGGTTTTATATTCTTTCGATCCCGCTTTGACCGTTTTGAATTCTTCGCCGTCAACGATTTCCTTAATATCTCCGTACGCATATTCAGCACCAAATTTCTTGGCATGTTCGAACATTTTATTGGAAAGATCCGGACCAAGAATATGGTCATATCCTGGATAGTTTTCAACTTCCTCCGTATTCGCCATCTGTCCACCAGGGACACCGCGTTCAATCATCAAGGTGCTAAGGTTTGCACGAGATGTATAAACTGCTGCTGTCATCCCTGCTGGTCCGGCCCCAACGATGATCACATCATAAATTTGTTCTTCAGACATGTACCAACACTCCTTACATCATGTATCGCAATAGTTCACTAATAGTCGTAGATAGTATTTCCTGCCTATAGCTATCCTATAAGAGGACATGGCCATTCGTCCAAAAATATGCTCAACGCAAGAAATCCTCAAGCATTTTTACATATTTGCGCAGTGTAGAAATTGAGATGCAGTTCATTTCTGCAAGCTCCTTTTGTGATTTCTTTTCATGTCTCAACTTATACCATAAGTATTCAATCCCGGCCGCAAATGCATTCACATTGGGAGCGAATGCATCCTTTTCGAGCATCGCCTGAACAACAGAGAACCACATCAAAAATAACCCGGATTCAACAGGGCCAATCGGCTGGTAACGTTGAAATAGGACCATGGCCGTTTCATGGCCAGCAGATATCCTGTCGGGGATCCTGATCGGCTGATTATTTTTTTCTGAAGCCATTATCGCTGATGCATACTGCTGTTCAGCTTCAGAAAACTTATCCAAGCTAGGGAAATCTTCATGCGAAAGGATTGCGGCCTTTTTCTCAGAAACGGACAATAAAAAGAGCCCAAACCATCTTTCCTCCGGATATTTGCTTCCAAGCTTTTTTAAAAGCGAGCTAAGATGATTTTCATATCCTACCTCATCTTGCCTGTCTTCATTCCACGGTTCCAATCCTTCTTTTTCAGGATTGAACTCCAGTACAACTTCCCAAGCCTGCTTGGCTGTTTTCATATGCCCCATCTGATATGCCGATTGGGAAAGCCAATAATAGAATCCTGGATCTCCATCAAAGCCGATCTTTTGCAATTTCTTCAACCAGTAGTAGGATTCCTCATATTTCCCGATCAACGCAAACGTTGCACCAAGTTTATATTGATGCTCCTGAAGCATCGGCTTTACTTTAAATAAGCCGTCCAGAATGTTTTCCAGATCCCGCTTCCTTTTTTGATAGAATAGGAAGACGGCCAAATTGCATAACGCATGCAGATTTCCTGGACTTTTTTCCAGTACTTCCTCCAGCACATCCGCTGTCTTTTCCATTTCACCCAAATAAAAATAAGCAAGTGCGAGATTATTGTAGGCAGACCAAAATTCAGGATAATTCTTGACGATATCCTGTAAAAGCTCCACAGCTTTTTGAAAATTGCCTTTTTCCAAAAGGTCTCTCGCTTCTTCCTGTTTCAGGATGAGTTCGTCCTGCTCACTGAGGGAATCGATCACTTCCTCTGCATCCAAGCTGATTAACTCGATCAGATCTTCAGCATCCTCCATGAACTCACCATCTATATCATCCTCGATATATATACTTGCATGCTTATAGGCTTCCTTGAAAAAACCGATATGGGCATAGTTATTGGCCAAAAAATAATGACATTCCGTCATGTCAGGATCCAATTCATCTATGATTTTATGAAGAAGCTCATTCGATTCTTGGTATTCCCCGATTTCAGTACAAACCATCGCCAGTTGGCAAAGGATCATCGGTTCTTGCGGCTCAAGCTGAACAGCCCGCAACAAATATTTTTTGGAAAGCGGCAGATCCCTCCGGTGGTATGCTTTGATGCCCTTATTAAAATAATACTCACCAGTCGGAATAAAGTTTAATATTTTTGATTTTTCTTTTCTTGCCTTCGAGTCTTTTCTCATGAAAGTCCCCCAGAACCGTACATATTAACTTATGTAGTATATCACAGAACAAAATGCACTTTAACAGCCAATTGCATCTTTTTACAAATAAAAAGATAGAAAATAATGTAAACACCCTATCATGTAGAGCAGATTAGTAAAAAAGCTATTGAATGGAACTTCATTGAGCATTTTGGAAAATTATGTAGAGAAATTGATTTAGTGAATATTTGAAAATATATTAAGCAAATTCGCAAATATAACGAAACATGAATCGCAGCGATTGAAGGAATATGCTTCTGTTGGGCATAATTTGGATGACGATCTAAGTTTACCGGGGCTTTTCTTCTCATTTTGCTGCCGTTTCGGCATACCACATCCAGCAACTGGCGCTAGTCACACCCTTTTGATGCCGCTTTGACCAAGCACATCCGAAAACTGGCGCAATAAACGCTCTTTCTTTGCCTTTTCCCACTGCCCTCGAAACAACAAAAAAACACCCTAAAGTCAGGGTGCTCATGATTCTTTCGTTTTTTCCTTATGGCGCTTCTCTAAAACGTGGAGTACATCTGCAAATGGCAGCTTTTGTTCCCTCAGCAGGACCATCAGATGATACAGAAGGTCCGCCGCCTCCCATTTCAATTCTTCCCGATCGCGATTTTTTGCCGCGATGATGACCTCAGATGCTTCTTCTCCCACTTTTTTCAGGATTTTATCGACGCCTTTTTGAAATAAGTAGGTGGTGTAAGTCCCTTCAGGCCTCTTCAAATCCCGCTCCTCGATCACTTGCTCAAGCAGGGAGAGGATTTCCGTAGAGCCACTCTTCTTTTTCTCTTCCGGCAGCGGTCTATTATAAAACGATTCTTCAAAACAGCTCACCGTTCCATTATGGCAGGCAGGACCATTCGGCAATACGAGGACGACAAGGGCATCTTTGTCACAGTCATACTTCATCTCAACGATTTTCTGTGTATGTCCGCTCGTCTCCCCCTTGTGCCACAGCTGTTGGCGTGAGCGGCTGTAAAACCATGTCTCGCCTTTGTCCATTGACAATCTGAGAGATTCTTTATTCATATATGCCAATGTCAATACTTCTTTCGTTTCGGCATCCTGTACGATTGCCGGAACGAGGCCATTGTCATCAAACCGGATTGAATCGATTGTAAATTCCGTTGTCATCGCACAAGCACTCCTTTCGATTTCAAATATTGCTTCACTTCCATGACGCTCGTTTCTTTATAGTGAAAAATCGAAGCTGCGAGGGCCGCATCTGCTTTTCCTTGTTCAAAAGCTTCCTGAAAGTCAGAGGCATTCCCTGCGCCTCCAGAAGCAATGACAGGCACCGTGACCGCTTCGCTGACTGCCTTCGTCAAAGGAAGATTGAACCCTTTCTTTTCTCCATCTGCATCCATACTGGTAAGAAGGATTTCCCCTGCTCCCCTCGACACGGCCTCCGTTGCCCAATCGATGACTTCCCATTCTGTTGGCTTCCGGCCGCCATGTGTGTATACACGCCATGAACCGAGAGAATCATCATACTTGGCATCGATGGCGACCACGATACATTGCTTGCCGAAATAATTCGCACCTTCCGTAATCAATGCCGGAGTCAATACTGCAGCCGTATTCAGCGATACTTTATCCGCACCAGCACGTAAAATCCGCTTCATGTCCTCAAGCGAATTGATGCCTCCGCCTACGGTAAATGGTATCGCCAATTCTGACGCAACTTCACGAACAACTTCGACCATCGTTTTCCGTCCTTCATGGGATGCAGAGATGTCCAGAAATACAAGCTCGTCCGCGCCCTGTTCATCGTATGCCTTTGCCAATTCGACCGGATCGCCTGCATCACGCAGCTCGAGAAATTGAATTCCCTTCACGACGCGCCCTTCCTTTACATCGAGACAAGGGATGATTCTCTTTGTGATCATACGGATTCCACCTCTTTGATTGCCTCTTCAAGATTAATCTTGTCGGTGTAGATCGCTTTACCCACAATCGAGCCGCTCACTCCATCTTGTTCATACTTCTTCAAATCCTTCAAATCTTGGAGTGAGCTTACGCCTCCAGAAGCAATGATTTGTTTCCCCGTCGCCTTGGCAAGCCCTGCGATGGCATCTATATTTGGTCCAGACAGCATTCCGTCTGTTGCGATGTCCGTGAAAATGAACGTTTCTGCACCTGCATCCGCAAGTTCTTTTGCGATATCCACTGCTTTGACGGTAGAAGTTTCGATCCAGCCATGCGTCGCAACCATTCCATCCTTTGCGTCCAACCCAATGGCAATCCGATTGCCGTATTTTCCAAGCCACTTCTTCACCAATTCAGGCTGAGTGACTGCCAAGCTCCCAATGATTACCCGATCGACACCATTTTCCAGATAATATTGGACATCATCTTCGGTCCGGATTCCACCGCCGATCTGCACCTTTGCATTCAGCTCCTTGGCAGCCTGTATGACATATTGGCTGTTCACCCTGCTGCCGCTTTTGGCACCGTCAAGGTCTACCATATGAATCCATTGTGCACCTTGATCCACGAAAGTTTTCGCCATTGCAAAGGGTGAATCGCCGTATACAGTTTCTCTATTATAGTCGCCTTGGACAAGGCGGACGCATTTTCCATTTCTCATATCGATGGCAGGATAAATTGTATAGCTCATCGCAGACTCTCCTTCTCATAAACCATGCCGGTGAAATTTTTTAATAGTGACATACCAAGTCGGCTGCTTTTCTCTGGGTGGAATTGCATGCCATAAACATTTCCCTTGGAAACTACTGCCGGAATTTCAACGTTATACTCCGCACTTGCCGCCAGATCTTCCCTTTCCATCTCATCGACAAAATAAGAATGGACGAAGTAAACGTGATCCTCTTCCAAGCCATCCAAAAGGACCGAACGTTTTTGGAATCTTAGCTTATTCCAGCCCATGTGAGGGACCTTATATGATTCCCCTCCCTTTCCTTGAGGGGGGATCGCCTTGACCTTTCCCTTTAGAAGTCCGAGTCCTTCGGAAAAGCCGTTTTCCTCACTTGCATCAAACAAAAGCTGCATCCCAAGGCAGATGCCTAAAAGCGGCCTATCCGACTTAGCATAATCCAGGATCAAATCCAGCAGTCCTTTTTCGCGAAGGAGGGCCATAGCGTCATAAAACGAACCCACACCAGGTAGGATCAATCCATCTGCCTGCTTCAATGTGTCTGGATCATCGCTTATTAAATAAGGAACGTTCAGTCTCTCGAGTGCTTTTCCCACACTGAAAAGATTCCCCATTCCGTAATCTATGATGCCGATCATCTATAACATTCCTTTCGTAGATGGGACTCCTTTTATTCTCGGATCGATGATCGTCGCTTCATCCAAAGCCCTCGCCAGCGCCTTGAATACCGCCTCGATCATGTGATGCGTATTGCTGCCGTAATGAACGATGACGTGTAGATTCATCCTTGCTTCCAATGCAAGTTTCCACAAGAACTCATGAACGAGCTCGGTATCGAATGTACCGACCTTCTGACTTGGAAACTCGCCGCGAAATTCAAGGTGAGGACGGTTACTCAAGTCAATGACGACTTGTGCAAGTGCTTCATCCATCGGAACGAATGCATTGCCATATCGTTTAATCCCTTTTTTATCACCGAGCGACTCCCGCAGAACCTGTCCCAGACAAATGCCGATATCCTCGGTTGTGTGATGGTCGTCGACATCGGTATCTCCATTTGCATGAACGGTTAAATCGAATTGGCCATGCTTTGTAAAAAGATCAAGCATATGTGTTAAAAATGGAACTCCTGTTGTAATATCCGCTTTTCCTTCTCCATCTATTTGAAGCTTTAATGATATGTCTGTTTCATTTGTTTTTCTTTCGACTGATGCTGTTCTCATGGTACGCCTCCTATTTTTTAAACCGTTCTTCGACTGCCCTTGCGTGGGCTTCCAGTCCTTCCAATCGGGCAAAGGCGGCAATTTTGGACGCGTTTTGTTCCAGTGCCTGCCTGCTATAGGAAATGATGCTTGATTTTTTCATAAAATCGTCGACATTCAACGGGCTTGAAAACCTTGCCGTACCGTTTGTGGGCAGTACATGGTTCGGTCCTGCAAAATAGTCGCCGACAGGTTCAGAGCTGTACCTTCCGACAAAGATCGCACCTGCGTGGCGGATTTGTCCAACGAGCTCCATCGCATTTTCCGTGACGATTTCCAAATGCTCCGGCGCCAGTCGATTGATGACATCGACTGATTCCACCAAGCTGTTTGTTGTATAGATGACTCCATAATCCTCAATGGCCTTTTCAGCAATTTCCTTTCGCGGGAGCAAAGACAACTGGCGATCGACTTCACCGGAAACTTCCTCAGCAAGTGATCGGGAGTGTGTTACCAGGACACTGCAGGCCCTCGTGTCATGTTCCGCCTGTGACAAAAGATCGGCGGCAATTTCGTTCGCGTGCGCGGTTTCATCAGCCAAAACGGCGATTTCACTTGGCCCCGCGATCATATCAATGTCGACATCTCCATAAACTTCACGCTTTGCCAATGCTACATAAAGATTCCCCGGACCGACGATCTTGTCCACGGGCTGTATGGACTCCGATCCATAAGCAAGTGCAGCAATCGCCTGGGCACCCCCTACCTTCCAAATTTCCTGAACACCCGCTTCCTTCGCAGCCACAAGCACGGCTGGAGGCACTTTGCCCTCCCTGTTCGGCGGGGTGGCCATGACGATGCGAGCGACCCCTGCTGTTTTCGCCGGCATGACATTCATCAGTACGGAGGAAGGATATGCAGCCGTCCCCCCAGGAACATAGACCCCCACCGAGTCGAGGGGTGTAAGCTTTTGACCAAGGATAGTCCCGTTCTCTTCCATAGTCATCCATGACTGCCGTTTTTGCTTATCATGAAAGGCACCGATATTGGCCGCTGCTTCCTGAATGATCTCAATCATTTCGGGTTCGACAGATTGATAGGCCGCTTGAATTTCTTCTTCTTTTACCTGAAGATCTTCAAGATCGATCCCGTCAAATTTGGCTGTGAAATATTTAAGGGCTTGATCACCGTTTTCCTGTACTTCCGCAATGATTTTCTTCACTGAATTCCGCTGTAAATCCGTTCCGGTGTCGATCGAACGTTTAATTGAAATATTTTTATCCACCTGAATGATTTTCATTTTTTCACCTTCTTAAGAGAAACTGATTCAATTCGCATCCTGCTGGACGATGCCTTCCAGCCTTTCCACCAGTTCCTGGATGCGGTCGTCCTTTATTCGATAGCTTACGGGATTGACAATCAACCTCGAGGTGATCGATACGATTTTTTCATATTCCACAAGGCCATTTTCCTTCAATGTCCTGCCGGATGAAACGATATCGACAATTCGATCGGCGAGTCCGATCAATGGAGCAAGCTCGATAGATCCATTCAACTTGATGATTTCAACTTGCTCGCCCTGCTCCCTAAAATAGGATGAGGCCACATTCGGATACTTGGTGGCGATTTTTGGCGCCACATCATTCATTTTTGTACCGGGAAGACCTGCCACCGCGAGATAGCAAAGACTGATTTTGAGGTCGAGCAGCTCATAAACCTCCCGTTCCTCCTCCAGCATGACATCTTTTCCGGCTATTCCTAAATCCGCGACTCCATGTTCTACATAGGTCGGGACATCCATCGGCTTTGCTAGAATGAATCGCAAGTTTTCCTCCGGCACTTCTATGATCAATTTCCGTGATTCATCAAATTCCGGCGGAAGTTTATATCCCGCTTTTCTTAATAAATGAAGTGCTTCATCAAAGATCCTGCCCTTCGGCATGGCAATCGTCAGTAAGCTCATGAGCGAATCCCCTCCCTGTCAGGAGCAGCACCGATCAAATACGTGACATCTGAGAATGACTTTGTAAACCGATCAACGTCCTGGACACCTGCAATATCCTGTGCTAATACATATTTCCCTTGCAATCTCATATCCCTGGCTTGTTGGAATGCCTCTTTCCTTCGTTCCGCACTGAACAAAATGCAATGTGTGGAAGATGGCTTTTCAAGAACCTCAATTGCTTCAATCAAATAATCCAGACGAAGTCCAAAGCCCGTCGCGACAGTATCCTTTCCAAATTTTCCGAGAAGCTTGTCATATCTTCCGCCGTTGCCGATCGGGGAGCCTACTTTTTCGGCGTACACTTCAAACAAGATGCCAGTATAGTAGCTTAAATGACTGACAAGAGATAAATCCAATTTCACATATTCGGAAATCCCATACTCTTCAAGCTGGTTCCATAGTTCTTCCAGCTGAATGAGCGCCTGTTTTCCCTGATTGTTTTCAATCAGATCATAGGCTTGCTCAATGACTTCATGTGTTCCTCGAATCTGCAAAAATTTCATGAGGCGTTCTTTATCGATCGAAGAAAGGCCAAGAGAAGAGACATGCTGGCGATAGCCGACGAAATTTTTATCGAAAAGGAACCCGCTTAATTCATTTGCTCTTTCCTTATTTCCGAGTATTTGAATGAACAAGTCCTGTACAAAGCCGATATGCCCGATTGAAATTTGAAAATTTTCTAAACCTGCATCTCGAAGCACAGAGACCATCAAGGCGATGACTTCCGCATCGGCACTGATCGTAGGATCGCCAATCAACTCAATTCCTGCCTGCTCGAATTCAGCCGGCCTTCCCCCTTCATTCTGCTGGGCCCTAAATACATTGGCTGAATAGGCAAGCCTGAGAGGGATCTGGTCATTCAAAAGCTTGGAAGAAGCCACACGGGCAATGGGAGCTGTCATATCCGGCCTGAGGACCAATGTGTGCCCCTGTTGGTCGAGAAGTTTGAATAGCTGCTGATCCATCGTGGAGGAAGCAGCCCCGACTGTTTCATAGAACTCCAAAGTAGGGGTTTCAAGAAAGCGGTAGCCCCACATTTCCATCGTTTTATTTATTCTTTTTTTCATGGACTGCTTTGTTTCATAAATTATAGGAAAGGTATCTCTCATACCCAATGGTTTTTCGAACATAAATCGTTTTGACATCTTAAACCACCTGCACTATTTCTTATTTAATGGTTGGTTCTTTACAATATCTGCAGTCTGAATACACTTCGCTTTCCGCGGGTGACCTTTCTCGGTCGTTCTTCCCTGCGGGGTCTCACATTGGCCCCTATTCCCGCGGGAGTGTACGTGTATTCAGGTTCTTCCGTATTTCGTAACAATATATTGGCAACATCCTATTTAATCAAACGTTTGATTAAAAATTGCTTAATGGCATATTTAATTTTCAAAATACTTTAGTTTGCTAATGTGGTAACAAGATAAAGAAGTTAGTAACTAGTTTATCCATCATTACCATTCCCGTCAACCCCAAACTTTTAAACAAGTTTGGAAGCCATGCACCTTGGTGCCAGGTTTCAGACTGTTGACAAACGCTCGCATTCTTTGTTGCTCGACCTCTTCGGATGCTCATTACCCGGGCGCATTTGAACTTCAAAGCGCCTTTAAGGCAACATTCGCAAAGCGAATATGCCCAGGTAACTCCGCTCCTCATCGGCCTCGCGCTTGGAATGACAAGCGTTATCATTCAGTCTGAATCCATTTAATAATCGATTTTATCTATAAACTAAAAGCCTGATGCTTTTAGCATCAGGCTTTATCTTTTCCGTATATCGGGTCGTTTAGCCAACGGGTTGCCATTTCTTCCTTCGTATAGATGACCCGCATCGGGTTGCCCCCAACGAAGGTGCCAGGCTCCACATCCTTGTGGACCAAAGTTCCAGCCGAGACAATCGCGCCATCCCCGATTTTCACTCCTGGGAGAATGGTCGTGTTTGCCCCGATCATGACCCTGCTTCCTATTTCCACTTGACCTAGTCGGTATTCCTTGATCAAATATTCATGGGCAAGAATGGTCGTATTGTAGCCAATGACCGTATTTTCACCCACTGAAATTTTTTCAGGGAACATGATATCCAGCATCACCATAAGGGCAAAGGATGCCTTTGGACCGACTTCCATGCGCAGAAACGTGCGATACAGCCAACTTTTCATCCCGAGAAACGGTGTATAGCGCGCCAGCTGTATCACAACGAAATTTTTGACAACCTTCCAAAATGGAACGGTCTTATAAACGTGCCAGAGGGAGTTTCCACCTGAAACGGGAAAACGCTCTGTTCTCCTCATCCTTGCTGCTCTCCCACGATTTGAAGCAGATCTGTCATTTCATCGAGCATGAAGTCCGGCTCATACTGTTCCAAATGCTCTCTTCCTTTTGCCGTCCAAGCAACACCAGCGGTATAGGTGCCGGCATTCTTGCCGCCTAAAATATCATGATGGTTATCACCGACCATGATAGCCTCTTCAGGAGTGGAATTCAATTGAGATAATGCCAGGAGAAGTGGCTCTGGATCAGGCTTTGGTGCTTTTACTTCATCCAAAGAAACGATCACATCGAAAAATTGATCCAGCTTTGTCAACTTCAAGCCTTTGATGACAGTAGTCCTTACCTTAGTAGACACGATAGCAAGCTTATATCCCGATTCCTTCAACTGCTTGACCGTTTCAAAAACCCCGGTAAATTCCGTAACCAAATCGTCATGATGGGTCAAGTTATAGTCTCTATAGTGCTTCACCATTTCTTCCAGTTTCTCGGGGTTGATCTTTTCAAATGTCTCCTGAAGAGTCGGTCCCATGAAAGGCAGGACATCCTTTCGTTCATACTGACCAGGGTAATAATGGTTTAACGTATGTAAAAATGAAGAAATAATCAATTCATTCGTATCGATTAACGTTCCATCTAAATCAAATAATAAAGTCGTAATTCGTTGTTTCATAATTTCAATCCACTTCCTTCTATAACCTTAGACTTTTTGCGCTTCCAAAAAAATCCGACAATGAGAGTCAAAACTGTAGCTGTGGACAAACGGATAAGAAGCAGCGGCAGTACATTGATCCCGAGCGGGGCGAAAATAATCGTATCCTCCACAACCGCATGGCAAGCAACAAGAAAGATAAAGGCCAATGTGACATCTTTTTGGCTCACTCCATCTTCTTCAACCGCTTGGATCATCACACCTGCACCATATGCGAGGCCAAAAAGCAATCCGGCTGCGAGAGTGGTAGAGGTGTTTTCCCTCATCCCCAGCATCTTTGTAAAAGGTGCCATCCATCTCGAAAAGACGTCAATCCATTTCAAATCCTTTAAAATCTGAATGCCTATCATCAGCGGCATGACAATCAATGCCAATTTCCAGATGCCCATGATGGCCTTTTCAAAGCCCAGCAATAGTATATCCCAAAAGCCATGGACTCCAACCTCGGCAGCTGCAGAAAAGCCGTACTGCGCCTGCTCGTTCCCTCCATGCCAAACCAGCTGGATGATGAATGCCGAAAGCAGGGCAAGTCCGAGCCTGACAAAGAGGACCACCCATGACTTCACGCCTGCCTTTACCGCAACGCTGGACTCTATCCACAAATTATGTGCAAATGAAAGCATCACTGCAATGATAAAAACTTCCTTAACAGTCAAGGTCAATGACAGCACTCCTGCAATCCCTGCATACAAATTCAAAAATATCCCCAGGACGATAGGGATGGCTGCATTTCCACTGAGACCCAGCCACCCCATCACTGGGGAAACAAATTGTATGATCCAAGGCAAAAATGGAGTGTATTGCAGAATAACGACGATCAACGTAATCGGGAAAATTATTTTCCCCAACGACCATGTCGTTTTCAAGCCTGCCATCAATCCTGCTTTGATGGACGATGCCATGTTATCCCCTCGCCTTAATCTTTAGCTAAATATCTTTTATGAGCCATGCCCGTCTTTCTTCTGACCACCCACAAAATAAGGCAAACCGCCACTAATACAATGGAAATGACCTGTGCCATCCTCAACGTATTCGTCAGCATCAAGCTGTCAGTTCTCATTCCCTCGACGAAGAACCTGCCGATGGAATACCAGATTACATAACTGAGAAACACTTCCCCGCGCATTAAGTTCACTCTTCTCAATGACATGAGGAGGATGAATCCAAGGAAATCCCAGATGGATTCATATAAAAAGGTAGGATGATAATAGTGCCCATCAATATACATTTGATTAATGATAAATTGAGGGAGATGAAGGCTTTCCAAAAAGTGTCTGCTCACTTCCCCACCATGTGCCTCCTGGTTCATGAAATTTCCCCAGCGGCCGATCGCCTGTCCAATGATGATGCTTGGTGCTGCAATATCTGCCAGCTTCCAAAAGGAAACATTTTTGATCCTAGAGTAGATAAGGGTTGTTGCAATGGCACCGATGAGCGCCCCGTGTATGGCGATGCCGCCATGCCAAATCTGGACGATTTCGTTCGGATGCTTGGCATAATAACCCCATTCGAATAAAACATAGTAGGCCCTGGCGCAAATGATCGATATAGGAATCGCCCATATCAATAAATCAGCGTATGTATCTTTTGGCAATCCACGTCTTTCTCCTTCTCGGATGACCAAATATAATCCTAATGCTATTCCGCACCCAATGATAATTCCATACCAGTGCACTTCCAATGGCCCTAAATGAAAAGCAATCGGATTAAGCGGTTGAATTGTTGAATTCATCACATCTGCTCCTTAATAATTAGTATAAAAGCAGCCCTATAACTCCCAATATTTTCTCTCTATAATTCTTCGTTTTCATCTCCGTCTTCAATGACATCCGAAAGACGGTTTGTAAATTGCTCTGCGGCATTGACACCCATTCGTTTCAATCGGAAGTTCATTGCTGCCACCTCAATGATAACCGCAAGGTTTCGGCCAGGCCGAACAGGAATCGTCAGCTTCGTAATATCGGTATCGATGATTTTCATCTTCTCTTCTTCCAGACCCAACCGATCGTAATGCTTGTTTTGATCCCAAAGTTCGAGGTTCACTACCAAGGTAATCCGTTTATGCGTCCGAACTGCGCCTGCACCAAATAACGTCATGACGTTAATGATTCCCAGTCCCCTGATTTCAAGCAAGTGTTCAATTAGTTCAGGTGAACTGCCGATTAATGTATCTGTATCTTCTTGACGAATTTCGACGCAATCATCTGCGACGAGGCGATGTCCTCGCTTTACGAGCTCAAGCGCCGTTTCACTTTTACCGACACCACTTTTTCCCGTAATCAACACACCGACGCCATAAATGTCAACAAGCACACCGTGGACGGCTGTGGTCGGAGCCAATTTTCCTTCCAGAAAATTCGTGAGTCTGCTTGAAAGCCTGGTCGTCTTCATCGTAGAGGTCATGACAGGTACGGAATTGCGTTCTGATGCCTCGATCAACTCCGGCGGAACCTGCAAGTCCCTGGAAATGATGATAGCCGGTGTGACATCCGTACACAGTTTTTCCATCCGGATCTTCCGTTCGGCATCATCCAATCTTTCAAAAAAAGACAGCTCGGTTTTTCCCAATAGCTGAACGCGTTCCGATGGATAATAATTAAAGAACCCTGCCACTTCCAGACCTGGACGTGATAAATCGCTTGTCACGATTGGACGATGGATCCCTTCTTCTCCACTCACTAATTCTAAATCAAATTTGTCGATAATATCTTTTGTTCGAACTTTAGCCACCTTGGCATCCTCCTTTAATCCTGCAGCAAATTAAGATACCCAGCAAAAAACTGTACACCTTTTCTATTTTAGCATTTTACCACAAGGTCAAGCCACCAAAGTTTTTTCTGAATCATTATTTTCCATAGATGTTTCAATACTGAATGTTGAAAAGTAGTCTTTCAAAAAAATAAAGCTATTTCCACAAATGTGAAAACAGCTTTATCGCTCCTTCCATGGATCAAGGACTGCTTTGTGAATGATCACATTGGCAATAGACATGATGATCGACACGAGAAACGCCATGCCAAACCCATCGATTTCAAGTGCACCGCCCATGATCTGCTCTGTGATGATGAGCGTGATCGCATTGATGACGAATAAGAACAATCCTAGCGTTAATATGGTCACAGGCAATGTCAAAATGATCAGGATCGGCCTCACCAGTACATTCAAAATGGATAATATGAAGCTTGCTGTGACGGCAGCTCCAAATCCTGACACATGAAAACCGTCAAAGAATCCTGCTATGGCGATAAATAAAACTGCATTCAATAAAATTCCAATCAGCCATCTCATTACGTAATAACATCCTCTTCATTAGGTAATACGAACAAAAGCAAGCCGTATGTGATAAGCAAAGGGAACACGCCCGTTGGAAACAGGAGGATGATGAACAATACTCTCAAGATATTTGCATCGATTCCAATCGAATTGGAAATCCCTCCTAATACTCCTGCAATCTTTCGGTTCGAACGTGAACGCGCTAGCTTTTTCATGATGGTATCTCTCCTTCATCCTATGCTTAGTTTTTATTAAGATTCGTCATTTCCCTCTTTTTTATGAGGTTCTCTTTTCATGTTGATCATTAAAGATTGTGTATGGCTGGTTTCGCCTGCAGGATGCCCGTTAATGGAGGGGGGCCCCGGTTGGCGCTCCAATCATCTTAGTTATGAAAATAGCCTTAGAAAAAAGAACATATTTGAGGGATATGACTTTTATAGAAGAAAAGATGATGCCTGCTCATATGTCCCCATTGCCGGATCAAGCTGCCTACGAAAGCTTCTTAATGAAGATGGAGCCGGTTTTCGTATCCGCAAACACATGCATCGGCGATTCAGTGGTGCCTTTTCGCTGGAATTTCAACTGCTTCTGGGCGATTTCACTCTTTTCTTCTAGTACATTCATTCCCTCGAGCTCAAGCTTGAAACCACCTAAATTCGTCTTCAATTCCCCTTCCATGGCAACATTCTCATGTACATAAACATCGACATTCCCGGTTACCGCTTTAACATGAAGGGAGTCGACGGTATCATTTTTAAATTGACAAACCACATTTCCATTAAATGATTGAAGGTCGACTTTTTCAAAAGAACCATCGATCTTCAGTGCACCATTGATCGTTTCCGCTTCAAGCTTTTCAGCAGAACTATCATGGATGGTAATATGACCATTTGCAGTCTCCGCTTCAAGTTTCTTTGTCCTGAGTCCGCTCATATTCATTTTGCCATTTGCAGATTTGGCGGTGAAATCATCGACATCAAGCTCATTCGAGTGAAAGGCGCCATTGAAAATACGAACATTCAATTTTTCATAATGATCCCTTGGCACGAAAATCGTGGTGTCCACCTTCATCCATTTTAGCTGTGTAGAAAAGCGCATCTTGCCATTATCCAGAGTATATAAAGTGTTCTTTAAGAACGTGTCTTGCGCTTCTTCAGGGTCTTCTGTGCGGTATACTTTCGCATGGCAATCGATAAGGAGGTCATTTCGATCCCATGACTTCACATCTACTTTTCCATTTGCGACATCAATATCCATATGCGAAAGGAATACATCTGCCTCTTCGAAGGCGTGAGTGATTTCAACCGACTGACCGAACTGAAAATCAAATTCGAAATCTTTGATTTTTTGAAGGGTGGTGTTGACGAAATCCATTACCTTATCTTTCGTATCCGAAAATTGTTGGGAGTACTTATGGTACCTTTCATTGCTTTCTCGATCCTTTTTCTCTACTTCACGTGAAATTTCATTAAAGATGTCTTTTTCCTTTTGATCCTTGATTGTTTCAGCTTCTTCGAGGGCTTCGAGCAATGTCAATGCTTCTTTTGCGGATAGTGTCCCCTTTTCAACCATATCTAAAATTCGTTTACGTTCATTTTGCATCGTATTTCCTCCTTCAGGATATGTTTTTTATAAGGCTCTGTTAAGCACCGCTGTTGATTTCCACGCAGGTCCTCGTTTTCCGCGGGACTCACTCGAAGTGAGGTCGTTCGATGTTGGCACAGGACAAGGAACTCTTCGACAGCGACACATCGCACGAAGAAAAATGCCTGCCATTTTTCAAGGACGTGCCGAACTTAATCGAACATCCGCCTTACCTCTCCTGGCTTCGCTGCGGGATCTCCCTGACTCCGCATTTCCCGCTGGAGTCTCCGGCTTGTGCTCCAATCAACAGCTTGAAACAGGCTAAAATCAATAATAAGCTTTAACATAGCCTTTTATAAAAGCACTTTGATCCCTTTGTAAACATTCCAGATGACGACTATGAGCGATAAAAGAATCGAAAGGACGATGGCGATGATGAAAAACCCGGGAATTCCGGTTCCGGACGAAAATGTCCCTATGTCCATGAATACAGCCCCGATAATAAACGGAATGGTGATGACGGGGATGATATGTGAGATCAATGCGCTTTTTGCATGTCGTTTCACTTCGGAGTCCTTTACAACGAGCCAAACGATCAGCGGAAGTATGAATCCTGCAAAAAACACACTGAAATAACATAAAGAAGAAATCGCTTTGTTGCTGTTATCGTTCAAAAATATCAACTCCTTGATATCTATACGATGAACCCAACAGAAAAGTTTCATGCATAACCATATGCCATTTCTTTTTCTATAATCCCATTATCTCATTTCCCCCTCCCAATTCCATCGGTCCGCAGATGGAATCCAACCCCTCCCTCTTGGTGCCTGTCACCTAATGTGGAGGGCTGAAGGATGGTATTAAAAAATCAAGCGCCAGAGCGCTTGATTTTTATGAAGAGGTAACCTCAGCTTTTTCCTGTTCATGTATCCGTTTTTCCATGCGGTCACGATCACGCTGGAGAATCGGCGCTAAATATTTGCCTGTATAGGAATCAGGATTTTCAGCAATTTTTTCAGGCGTTCCTGTCGCGAGGATGGTGCCGCCTTTATCGCCGCCTTCAGGTCCCAAATCGACAATGTAGTCTGCTGCCTTGATTACATCAAGATTATGTTCGATGACTAGGACCGTGTCTCCATTTTCAACAAGCCTTTGAAGCACGATCAGTAATCTAGCGATATCATCAACATGAAGACCGGTTGTTGGTTCATCGAGAATGTACATCGATTTACCTGTAGACCTGCGGTGAAGCTCAGAAGCAAGCTTAACCCTTTGCGCTTCACCTCCGGAAAGGGTAGTTGCCGGCTGCCCAAGTTGGATATACCCTAACCCGACGTCAAAAATGGTTTGAAGCTTCCGGCTGATCTTTGGAATGTTTTCAAAGAATTCAAGGGCATCTTCGACCGTCATACCGAGGACATCAGCAATATTCTTGCCTTTATATTTCACTTCCAATGTTTCACGGTTATAACGCTTCCCGTGGCAAACCTCGCAAGGCACATAAACATCCGGAAGGAAATGCATCTCGATCTTTATGATTCCATCCCCACGGCAGGCTTCACAGCGTCCGCCCTTCACATTGAAACTGAATCGTCCTTTTTTATAGCCCCTTACCTTCGCTTCATTCGTGGATGCAAATACATCACGGATATCATCAAACACGCCAGTATAGGTGGCAGGATTGGAACGCGGCGTCCGGCCGATTGGCGATTGGTCGATGTCAATGACCTTTTCCAAATGTTCGATCCCTTTGATTTCTTTATGTTCACCCGGCTTGCTTTTCGCATTATGAAGCTTTTGCGCAAGCGATTTATGAAGGATTTCATTGATCAATGTACTTTTTCCAGAACCGGAAACGCCTGTGACAGAAATAAAGCTGCCCAATGGAAATTTTACATTGACGTTCTTCAGATTATTTTCTTTCGCCCCTTTGATTTCAAGATAGCGCCCGTCGCTCTTTCGACGTTCAAACGGAAGCGGGATGAATTTTTTGCCTGATAGGTATTGCCCAGTCAGCGAGTTTTCATCGTTCATGACATGCTCAGGCGTTCCTGCAGAAACAATATCCCCGCCATGGACACCGGCTCCGGGACCTACATCAATCAAGTAATCTGCTGCAAGCATCGTATCCTCGTCATGCTCGACAACAATCAATGTATTACCGATATCACGCATATTCTTAAGTGTTTCAATCAGCCGGTCATTATCGCGCTGATGAAGGCCGATCGACGGTTCATCCAAAATGTAAAGGACCCCAGTCAGCCTTGAGCCGATTTGGGTGGCAAGCCTTATCCTTTGTGCTTCCCCGCCGGATAATGTTCCCGCAGAACGGCTCAATGTCAAATAATCGAGGCCGACATTGACTAAGAATCCGAGACGTTCACAAATTTCCCTGAAGATCATATGGGCAATCTTCATTTCCTTCTCAGTCAGTTCAAGCTGCTTAAAAAACTGTTCAGCTTCCTCAATGGAATAGGAGGTGATTTCCCCGATATGCTTTTGATCGATCTTCACTGCCAGGCTTTCAGGCTTCAAACGATGTCCTCCACAAGTCGGACAGTTCTGCTGGGCCATATACTTTTCCATTTGCTCACGGATATAATCGGAGCTTGTTTCACGATACCGCCTCTCGATATTTGAAATGACACCTTCAAAATGGATATAGTTCTCACGCACTTGACCAAAGTCATTTTCGTAGCGGAAATATACTTTTTCATTTCCGGAACCGTAGAGCACCTTATCCATTAGATTCTTCGGGATTTTATGGACAGGGACATCCATATCAATGCCGAAATGTGTGCATACCGCTTCCAACAATTGAGGATAGTATTGGGAACTTGTAGGCTCCCACGGCGCAATTGCATGCTCTTTCAGTGAAAGGTCCCAATTCGGGATGACCAGCTCACGATCAACCTCAAGCTTGCTTCCGAGGCCATCGCAGTCAGGGCAAGCGCCATAAGGACTGTTAAAGGAGAACATCCTCGGTTCTAGCTCCCCAATGGAAAATCCGCAAATCGGACATGCATGATGCTCGCTGAACAAGAGCTCTTCTTCACCGATGACATCGATGATGACTCTTCCATCCCCAAGCTTAAGAGCTGTTTCCAACGAATCAGCGAGCCTTGCAGCAACGCCATCCTTCACCACGATCCGATCAACGACCACTTCGATAGAATGCTTCTTATTTTTCTCCAACTCTATTTCTTCACCAAGATCTTGCAATTCATTGTCGATGCGGACCCTTACATATCCCTGCTTCTTAATTTCGTCTAGTGTTTTGGCATGGGTGCCCTTCCTCCCGGATACGACCGGGGCCAAAATCTGCAGCTTTGTTCTTTCAGGATATTCCAAGATTCTATCGACCATTTGCTCGACCGTCTGTGAAGTGATCTCAATATCATGAATCGGACAGATCGGCCGCCCGACACGTGCATACAATAATCGAAGATAGTCATAGATTTCTGTCACCGTTCCAACAGTGGAGCGCGGGTTGCGGCTCGTCGTTTTTTGGTCGATCGAGATCGCCGGTGAAAGGCCTTCGATCGCATCGACATCAGGTTTATCCATCTGGCCAAGGAATTGGCGGGCATATGCGGATAAAGACTCGACGTATCTGCGCTGCCCCTCCGCATAAATGGTGTCAAAGGCAAGTGATGATTTTCCTGAACCTGATAATCCCGTCAACACTACTAATTGATCCCTTGGAATCGTCACATCAATATTTTTAAGATTATGAGCTCTTGCTCCTTTTACAATGATTTTATCCATTCCCATTAAAGCTCATCCTTCCGCTTTCAACTCTAAAATTGAATCACGCAGCTGGGCAGCTCTTTCGAAGTCCAATGCCTTGGCCGCTTCCTTCATTTCGAGCTCCATTTTCTCGATCAGCGATTCTTTTTCTTTTTTCGTCATCTTAGCTGCCGTTGGTTTATATTCTTCCTCTTCTTCTGCAGCATGGGTGGCGCGAATCACATCCCGGACTTCTTTTATGATTGTTTTTGGTGTGATGCCATGCTCTTCATTATAAGCTTCCTGCTTTTCACGGCGCCGTTTCGTCTCGTCCATCGCCTTTTCCATTGAATCGGTGATTTTATCGGCATACATGATGACATGACCGTTTGCGTTCCTGGCAGCACGCCCCATGGTCTGGATCAACGAACGTTCTGAACGCAGGAAGCCTTCCTTATCGGCATCAAGGATCGCAACCAGGGAAACCTCAGGGATATCAAGACCTTCCCTCAATAGATTGATTCCCACTAGAACATCAAACTTTCCTAAGCGCAGGTCTCTGATGATTTGGATTCGCTCAAGCGTCTTGATTTCGGAATGCAAATACTCTACTTTTACCCCGATTTCCTTTAAATATGCGGTAAGATCCTCGGACATTTTTTTGGTCAATGTCGTGACAAGGACACGTTCATTCTTTTCGACCCTCTCATTGATTTCACCAAGGAGATCGTCAATTTGCCCCTCGATCGGCCTGACATCGATTGTCGGATCCAGCAGGCCTGTCGGACGGATGATCTGTTCGACCATTTCAGGGGTATGCTCCATCTCATACGGCCCTGGTGTCGCAGATACATAAACGTTTTGATGGACACGCTTTTCAAACTCTTCAAATTTCAATGGACGGTTATCAAGCGCTGATGGAAGGCGGAAGCCATGGTCCACAAGCACACCTTTCCTTGCCTGGTCCCCGTTGTACATTCCGCGGATTTGGGGAAGCGTCACATGGGACTCATCCACAACAAGGAGGAAGTCATCCGGGAAATAGTCAAGCAGCGTATATGGTGTTGAGCCTGGTGGCCTCAACGTCAAATGGCGGGAATAGTTCTCGATTCCCGAACAGAATCCCATTTCCTGCATCATTTCGATATCATATCGGGTCCTCTGCTCCAGCCTTTGCGCTTCAAGCAGCTTATTATTTTCCCTTAGCACTTTCAATTGTGCTTCAAGTTCTTCCTTAATATTTTCAATCGCAAGCTTCATTTTTTCTTCTCGTGTGACGAAGTGGGATGCAGGGAAGATGGCCACATGATCCCTGTCGCCCATGATTTCACCTGTCAATGCGTCCACTTCGCGGATCCGGTCGATCTCATCTCCGAAAAACTCGACGCGGATGCAATGCTCATCCCGGGATGCAGGGAAGATCTCGACAACATCCCCGCGGACCCGGAATGTCCCGCGGCGGAAGTCAATATCATTTCTTTCATATTGAATGTCTACCAGCTTGCGGAGCAGCTGATTCCTCTCAATCTCCATGCCTTCACGAAGCGACAGTACGAGTTCACGGTATTCTTCAGGGGAACCCAAGCCATAAATGCACGATACACTGGCAATGATGATGACATCCTTCCTTTCAAATAAGGAGGATGTGGCAGAATGGCGCAGTTTATCAATTTCATCATTGATGCTTGCATCTTTTTCAATGAATGTATCGGTCTGCGGAACATAGGCTTCTGGTTGATAGTAGTCATAGTAGCTGACGAAATATTCTACCGCATTGTTCGGGAAGAATTCCTTAAATTCACTGTATAATTGACCAGCCAACGTTTTATTATGGGCAATGACCAAAGTAGGTTTGTTCACTTCTTTAATCACATTTGAGACGGTAAAGGTCTTCCCGGTCCCTGTTGCACCAAGCAGTGTTTGATGCCTCTTGCCGTTATTGATCCCTTTTACGATTTTCTTTATCGCTTCCGGTTGATCGCCCTGTGGTTCATATTTCGATACAAGTTCAAATTGATCTTTCAAAGCAAAGCCTCCCATACTTTGGTTTCGGTTTATTATTCAGGTTCTTGCACAAGTTTTGTTGCTATTAAACAAATAAAGAGGTGAATTAAATGATTTTTAGAAACAGCTAAAACCAACAATTTTTGAGAAAAAAGCCTTTATATAAAAAGTATATTTTTACTATATTGATTTACATATTTTTGCTCATCATCATTCTACCACATTACCCATCTTTCTAACCAACAAAAAGCGAACAAACTTTCGCTTTTTTGATTCACCTTTAGTCTGGCAGCAATCTCATTTTTAAATTATTGGCTGTTTCGTAAAGATTGGTTCTTTTCCTAAAAGGCTGAGTATGGTTGAATTCCGAGGTGCTGGCGGTGAGCCCTCAAGAGTCTAGCAAGTTCCGCTCCAATCAACATTCGAGCCATTATCATCCTTCCCGATCGTTTTGACAAAAAAAAGCATCCGAAATAATCGTATCCGGATGCCTTTTTACTCTATCTATAATTTTCCCCTATAGTCAGGAATTTCTTTCACATTAAAATATCTAACCAAATCTTGATGGCCGTTGCCAAAATCAAAATGCCAAGGAAGATTTGCAAAAACTTCGTGTTTACTTTTTTACCAACCTTGGCTCCAAGCGGTGACGCAATAATGCTTGCAATGACAAGCACGATGGCGGGAATCAATAGTACTTGGCCTGTGATGATCTTGGAAGACATTGAACCGATCGAGGATATAAAAGTTATGGCCAATGAACTAGCAATCGTCATCCTCACAGGGATTTTCAAGACGACGAGCATGATCGGCACAAGCAAAAATGCACCGCCTGCTCCAACGATCCCTGCTGCAACACCTACGATAAATGCCAATGATGACGCAAGCCATTTCGAAAATTCAACTTCATTATTGGGTCTGTCTTCTTTTCCCTTTCTAGGAATGAACATTAATATAACTGCTAATATGGCTAAAATACCGTATACGACATTGATGTTCCCTTCCGACATATGGTCTGAGCCGAAGCCGCCAAGAAGACTTCCGATCAAGACTGCTATCCCCATATAAATAATCAGCTTTTTATTGAGATAACCATCTTTACGGTATGCCCACACACCACTGAGCGTGGCAAAGAATACTTGGACTGCCGTTATTCCTGATGCTTCATGAGCTGTGAACGAAGCAAAACCGATCAGAGGCGGAACGAATAAAAGCAAAGGATAGTTGATGACAGAACCTCCGATTCCAACCATCCCCGAAATGAATGATCCTATAAAGCCCAATATAAAAATAGTGATGATAAAAGCCATACTATAATCCATTTATCTTACCCCTCCCCTCCGGTGCCAGGCACCTGGGTGCCTGGCACCAAAGATGTAAAGTTATAGTCAGGCTTTTTGAATCCAGAATTTGAATACTCCGTCTTCTTCTTTTGCATCGACTAGCTTATTGCCGGTTGATTCTGTCCATGCTTTCAAATCTGTTGTGGAACCTTTATCCGTTGCATGAAGCTCGATCACTTCACCGCTCTCGATGCTATCAATCGCTTTTTTTGTTTTGATGATCGGCATTGGACATGATAATCCTGTTGCATCAATGATTTTCGCTGCATTCATGTTTGTATTCCTCCTAATTTCGTAAATAGATTGATTGATGAACTCTTACCCGTGCACTGCGCAGCGGTTAGGTCCGATTTCCATTTCTCTTTGTTCTTCTTCGTTTGGTTGTATTTTACCCATATTCGTTTGACGGATTTCTAGATATGCATTCGGCTGGGGCGGCAGATTTTCGGTCACAAGCTTGCGGAATTCCGCCTCATCCTCTACGTTCAATCCTGCATTTTTTGCAAATAAATCGCCCAGTCTAGCTGCCACTAGTCCATTTTCTCCGATTTCACTCATCGTTCCGAAATGGGCAGGGAGCACCATTAAATCATCAGACAATTCCTTGTAGCGGCTGTAAAGTGTATTACGCAAATCGCTTACCCAATCTTCCGCTTTACCCGCCAAGTCTGGACGTCCGATTGATTCGACGAATAAGATATCACCTGTGAGCAAATATTGATCATCAATGATAAAGGACGTTGAGCCAATCGTATGTCCAGGTGAATATAATGGCTGAACTTGAACAGTTGTCTGACCGATTTGAAGCTCTGTACCTTCGACTAGTTTGTTGTAATCAAACGTCACTTCTTCTGCATCCTTAGGAGGCAGCCAGTATTGGGCACCCGCTGCTTCGGCAATTTTACGGCCGCCAGAGATATGGTCTGCATGTAAATGCGTATCTGCTGCATGGATAATCGACAACTTGTTTTCCTTTGCAAAATCAAGATAAGCATCGATTGTACGGGCACTATCAATGATCATCGCCTTGCCGTCAGATTCAATTAAATAAGAAAGGCATCCTTTGCCGATGCGGACAAATTGATAAAGTGCTCCGCCGTTGGATAGATCTCCTACTTTTACCGGCTCAAGATATTCGCTCCAGGCTTTCATACCGCCTTCAAGATAGGAAACATTCTTAATTCCTGCCTCCACTAGTTCACCTGCGACAAACATGGATGAGCCTTCTTTTGCACAAACGACCAATACATTTTCTTTAGGAAGCTGATCAAGGATTCCATCTACGCCATCCAATAAATCAAAGTAAGGGACATTGATGGATTTAACATTCTCCCCTTCGATCTTCCAATCTTTATAGGCATCTTCGTTGCGTACATCCAAAATAAATAAGTCTTCTTTTGAAAGAACTTTCTTTGCTGCTTCTTTCGCTGTCATTGCAGTTAACATATTGATAATTTCCTCCCCTTTTATTGATTCTCCAGAGGTCCATCCCACTTGGACATTCCAGGCACCACATTATAGATTTTCTTAAAGCCTTTGCTTTGGAGCTTTTGGCAGGCAAAATCACTGCGGCTGCCAGTACGGCAGACAACAAAGATTTCTTTTGAATCATCCAATTCTTCTGCTCTTGCCTCGATTTCACCCAATGGAATGGATACAGCTCCCGGTATATGTCCGAATGAATATTCTGCGGGTTCCCTTACATCTACAATGATGGCATCGTCGTTCAATTTATTGGCCAGTTCTTCATTATCGATAGTCATTTCAAATTTTTTCTCTACCGCTTCTTCGCTATTGCTGGCTTTACGGATATAGTGCTTTAACAATTCGCCTTCTTCGATTGTTCCTAAATATTGATGGCCGGAGCTCTCAGCCCAAGCGGCCATATCTGCTTTAGATCCTTTATCGGTTGCAAGGACTTCGAGCACCTGGCCAGCTTCAATTTCATTCATGGATTTCCGGGTTTTCACGATAGGCATCGGGCATGCCAAGCCTTTTGCATCTAGAGTCAAGTCTGTTTTAATCATTAAGTTAAATCCCCTTTCTTGTTGTTCCGTGATTATCTCCAAGCACTCATTCCACCACGTACATTCGTCACTTTTTCAAAGCCTTTTTTCTTCAATAGCTTCGCTGCTTTTTGACTGCGCATGCCGCTTTGGCAAATGACTACAATCTCTTCATCTTTTTTAAGTTCAGAAGCTTTGCCGCCGAGTTCATGAAGAGGAATGTTGCGAAATTCTTTTATATGACGAGTGTTATATTCACCCGGAGTGCGTACATCTACAAATTGCTTTTTCCTGTCTTTCAGCTGAGTTTTCAATGTCGCAGCATCTATATGTTGAATGCCTTTAGCTGGCATGATTGTTCGAATGAAATAAATAAGGATGATCGCGATTATTACATACTGAATCCAATTCATGTTGAATCCTCCATTAGTACCACACGGGGTATATTTTTAATTAAAAAAATTTATCGGCTTTTTACTAATAATTGAACTGCTTCTTTTACCAATGTTTCTGTTTCTTCACCTTTTTCGATGTTGTTTCGAACGCATTGCTCCAAATTCTCGCTGACAATGACTCCAATTGTTCGTTCAAGCGCACCTTTGACAGCGCTGAGCTGTGTCACTACATTACTGCAATCCTTCTGTTCGTCCATCATGCGAAGCACACCTTTCAGTTGGCCTTCCACACGCTTAAGACGATTTTTGACTTCTTTTGAATATTCCATGTACTGCTCCTCCTCTATACAGCAATTAATACCAGCCCGCCCACCAGGTGCCTGGCACCAATGGGGGCGGGGTGGCGGAGGGTTATTTAGAGAGAAGGTTCATGATGGCATTTGGATCGAATCCAATAACCCACTTTCCGTTGATTTCAGTTTGCGGCACACCCATTTGACCGGTCGTCTCGACCAGCTTTCTCGCGGCGGCTGCATCCCTTTGTACATTCACCTCTTGGAACGGTACATTTTTCTCTTTAAGAAAATTTTTCACCATTACACAATAAGGACACGTTGTGGTCGTATATACGGTCACATCATGATTCATCTCTATATTCTCCCTTTCATATAAGATCTTTGTTAGCCGATCAACAGAATATTATCCAAAGAATCTTAGAATGTTAATGTCATATCTGCATCTTTCGCGAAGTTCAAGAAGGATGCTGCTCCTCCAACTTCAATGCCATCGACGAATTGCTCTTTTTCAAGACCCATTACGTCCATTGTCATTTGGCAAGCGATCAACTTAACGCCCATTTCTTGAGCCATTCCAACTAATTCTTCAACAGATGGAACGTTTGCTTGTTTAAAGCCTTCTTGGAAATGCTCTTTACCTTCTGGCAACGGAAGGTTTTTCAATCCTTCTTTGTGGATTTGGTTCAAACCTTCAAATGTGAAGAAAATGCCGACTTCTGCATCTGTTGCAGCTGCCGCTGTTGCAATATTGAATACTTTATATGCATCAAATAAACTTCCGTTTGCTGATATAATAGCTACTTTCATAATTTAAATTCCTCCTGAAAAATAATTTTTGTTGGTTAATACCTAATACGGTATTTATACTATACCCCTTTAGGTATTTTGTCAATGGCCGAATATTTATTTTTCTTTTTGTCTAAGCCCATTTTGAATTTGGGCTGTATTCTTAAAGTTTTTTGTTATTATTCACATAAGTAAAGTTGATTGGAGCGAAAGGATTCTCGCACCTCCCACTCCAATCAACACTAAATTTTTTTACAAAAGGCATCCGATTTTATAAAACAAATCATCCGTAATCATTCTTTTTCTACCGGACCATCTGCTTTCTTCCAAGCCGCAATCCCGCCGTCCATATTGACGATCTGTTTAAAGCCGTTTGCTTGAAGCAGGCTTGTTGCGATGGCCGAACGAGCTCCGGATTGACAGTGGACGATCAATTTTTTATTTTCCGGAATTTCTTTCACATGCTCTTTCAAGTGACCCAACATAAAGTGATGGGCTCCCGGAATATGTCCGTCTTTCCATTCTTGGTCATTACGGACATCAATAACATAGTTGGAAGAATCATCGTACTCCCTCATAAGTTCATTAACGGATTCTGTAGAATAGGTTTCAAGATTTCCCTTACACTCTTGAAGGACATCTGTTCCTGTATATCCCTTGATTCGATCGAAGCCGATTGAATGAAGAGATTTTACGACCTGATCGATTTCATCCGTTATCAGGATGATGTCTTGATCATAACCAACAATCCACCCTGCCCAATTTGTAAAGATTTTATTGTATGGAATATTGATGGAACCTTTAATATGCCCTTCAGCATAATCCTTGGCAGGTCTCGTATCGATCAATACAGAACTTTCGCCTTCTTCAACAGCTTTTTTCAGCTCTTTTTCACCTTCAAGAAATGGAACCTCGTCTTCCGATAATAATGCTGGTCCTTCCTTGTTCACTTTTTTCATCATTGCAAAGTAAGATGGTGCTTCTGGCTGATCGCTCAACAATGCCTTCGCAAATTCCGCTTCATCATTGATTTTCAATGCCCAGTTATTGATCTTTTCATAGCCGACAGTCGATTGTGGGACAGCTCCAAGTGATTTTCCGCAGGCGCTTCCAGCTCCATGTCCCGGCCAAACCATACAATAGTCAGGCAGTTCCTTGAATTTTTTCAACGAATGGAACATATCCTTGGCCCCTTTTTCTGATGTTCCTTTCACACCCGCTGCTTTCTCCAACAGGTCGGGACGGCCGACATCTCCAACAAAGACAAAGTCGCCTGTGAAAATACCCATTGGAACTTCAGAGCCCCCGCCTTTATCTGTAAGCAAGAACGAAATGCTCTCGGGGGTATGTCCCGGGGTATGCAAGACCTCTAATTCTACGTTTCCTACATTAATGATGGAACCTTCCTTCACCAATTCATAAGAAAGTCCGGTTAAATACTGATACTTCCATGATTCATCACCTTCATCGGAAAGATAAAGCGTGACATCATGCTTCTCGGCAAGCTCTCGTGCTCCGGACACAAAGTCGGCATGAATATGTGTCTCCGCAGCTGCTGCAAGATGGAACCCTTCTTTTTTTGCCGTCTTGATATATGGCGTGATGTCCCTTGCAGGATCGATTACAATCGCCTCACCTGTTTTCTGGCAGCCGATCATATAAGAGTACTGAGCTAAATCTGCATCAAAAAAACTTCTTAAAAACATATCATTATTGCCTCCTTTATTTTTATCTCCAAATTACCCCTATGGGTATATTGTATACTTTATCAGTTCCCTTTTCAAATCTTTTCAAACATCATTTTTTAATTTTCCACCATTAAGTGATCTTTATTCAAGGTCCATGTTTACTTATTAAAAAACGTCTGCAGAAGATTTTATTTGGAATCTCTTCATCAGACGTCTTTTTTTAATATTTTTTCTGCATAATAAAAACCGAGTGTGAGGGATGCTGCATCGATGACAATAAGGGGAAACGTGTGTGTATATCCTTTATAAGCAGAAGCTGCAATCAGGGCAACGGTCAAAATCAACCCGATGATGCGGTTATAAGTGACCCTCGAGAATAATATGACAAGCAGCCCAGGCAGAAAGATCGCGGATATAACTTTATCGAACATGTTCAAATCCTCCCATGAACGTATTGAACATTGTGAAAACGCTACAAATTCTATTTTTTCACAAATGGGAGTGGTTAGGCAACATTTAACATAAAAATAATTTTCATTTTATTCATTTAATTTCATTTATTGCAGAAGAAATCATCTTATCGGTAATTTCGTTTAATTCACTTTGATCGATAAAACGCTCGTTTTGCATATCTGGAAGGATGTCGTTCAAGAAATATTGGACACTGGCAAGCTCTTTGAATTTTAAGATGGTACTGAGGGCTTCCTGATAGATCTCCCAAAAAAGCGGCTCTGGATTTCCTTTTTGAATTTCACCGAAGGATTCGTAAAGCAAATCGATTTTATCAGCGACCGATAATATCTTACCTTCCAGGGTATCATCCTTTCCCTCCTTGAAACGGGCAAAATAGGCCCCTTGGATATCTTCGGGAAATTCTTTTTCAATGAATTTCTTCGACATCTCCTCTTCAACTTGGCTGAATAATTCCCGCAGCTCTTTTGAAGCATATTTGACAGGCGTTTTGATATCGCCCGTAAACAGTTCTGCGTAGTCATGATTCAGAGCTTTCTCATATAACGTTTTCCAGTTCACTTCCTGTCCATTTTTCTCTTCTATCGTCCCCAGGAATTGAGCAATTTTCGTGACCTTAAAAGAATGGCTTGCCACGGTATGCTCGTGATATTTAAACTTCCCTGGACAGCGGATCAGTTTTTCCAAGTCGGATAAACTTTTAAAATAGTTATGAACACCCATGTCTATCACCTTTTTTAAAGTATTTCGAAGGATTTTATCACTTCCGGCTGGAAGATTCAACTAAAATCAAATTATTTAGTGCATCCAATGCTCCGATTGCTGTTTTGCTTTAAATCTTCTTATTATACGTATGAAGGTATCTATAAGTGACTTCTTACATAGATATTTCTTCAATAAAAATCCAAATAGTGACTATAGAGGCTCTTTTCGAAAAGTTTGCTGTTAGTTGTCAGTGGTTATGCATGGTTTATTTCCGCTCTAGGGCGGGTGGTGATTTCAACGAAGTCCCGCACTTTCCGCTCTAATCAACATCAAATGGTGAAATAATAAAAAAAAGCAATCACAATATTATTGAAAAGGCAGACTCAAAAAAGGCCGGCACGATTGCCAGCCTTCCTCTCAAGCTAATACTTTTTTCTTTCAATCATAACGGTCAAACTGATCAAGGTTACCAGAATGGTTGCCCCCATATCAGATAGGATGGCAATCCAAAGTGTCAACAGCCCGGGGATGGTCAAGAGCAAGGCAATGAGCTTCAATCCCAGCGCCATCCCGATATTCCACCGAATGACACGATTCACTCGTTTGGAAATTTTGATCGCTGCCGGCAGCTTGCCCAAATGGTCCTGCATGAGAACGATATCCGCAGTTTCGATCGCACTATCCGTCCCTTTCCCCATGGCGATCCCGAGATCTGCCATGGCCAATGCAGGTGCATCATTAATGCCGTCACCAATCATGGCTACACGTCCATTCATGGTGAGTTCTTTCACCTTTTCCACTTTTTCTTCCGGCATCAAACCGCCATAATAATCCGTCAAACCGATTTGCCCGGCCACTTTTTCTGCCATGAGCTGATGGTCACCGGTCAGCATCACCGTCTGGATTCCGGAATCATTCAAACTTGAAATGATCTCCCTGCTTTCATCCCTTAATGAATCCCGCAACCCAAACATGCCCAAAATATGGTCCTCATCTGAAACAATAACGAGCGTGAATCCCTCGTTTTTCAATTCATTGATTGCGATTTGAATGTCTGCAGGAACATCGATCATCAGGCTCTTTTCATTACCCACTCGGTATTCCTTCCCATTAATATGGGCAATGACACCCTGACCCGCTACAGTCTGGATTCGCTCAGGCTTGAAATATACCCATTCATTTTCACTCAACTTTTCCATGACTGCCTGTGCAATCGGATGCGAAGAGCTTTTTTCGACTGAGCCTGCAATTTTGAAAAACAACTCTTCATCATAGACCTTCACTTTTTCAACGAAGGGCGCCCCCTTTGTCAATGTCCCAGTTTTATCAAACGCGATGGTATCTATTTTACCGAGCTTTTCAAGAAAGACACCGCCTTTTACGAGGATGCCATTGCGCGCATTGCGTGTAATCCCCGACACGATGGCAATCGGCGAAGATAAAATCAGGGCGCACGGACAACCGACGATCAATACCGCCAGCCCTTGGTAGAACCATTCTCCCCAATTGCCGCTCATGAATAATGGTGGAAAAACCATGACAAAGATTGAAATCAGCATCACGATTGGCGTGTAGTATTTCGCAAACCGATTGATGAACTGTTCGGTCGGGGTCTTCGTTTCCTGCGCCTCTTCCACCAAATGAAGAATTTTGGACAATGAAGAGTCCTTATATGGCTTTAGAATTCTCACCTTCAGGACACCTTCATTATTAATGCTTCCTCCAAAAACGTTTTCACCGTCGAATTTTTCGACCGGCATTGACTCACCGGTGATGGCCGCTTCATTGACAGAGCTGATACCTTCTGCAATGACCCCATCGGAAGGGATTTTCTCCCCGGCCTTGACGATGACCAAGTCTCCTTTTTTTAACGAATCAATGGCAACCGTTCTCTCAATGCCATTTTCATAAAGGGTGGCTTCCTTGGGCGCCACCTTTAGAAGAGCCTCCATGGAACGGCGCGCCTTTTCCATCCCAAGCCCCTCCAAATATTCATTCAGCCCGAACAGGATGGCGACGAACGTTCCCTCTCTCCAATCACCGATTGCAAATGCACCGACGAGGGCAACGGTCATCAACGTATCAATATTGAATTTCAACTTGAAAAGATTTTTAAATCCTTTCACGAACGTTTTATGCCCACTCAGTACAGTGGCAAATAAAAAGAAGAAAACGGCCGCCAGGTGATTCCATTGGTAATCGATAAAAATCGCTCCGGCAAACAACAGCACAGACAGGGCAAGCATCAATTTTAGGCGATCTGCTTTTTCATGGGTATGCTCATGTTGCCCCTCTGGCTCTTCTTCCAGAGACTCATCGATAATCTTTGCACCATCAGATGCAAGGATTTTATCCACACGCTGCCGATCGATTCGGTCATTCAACACGAGCTTGCTGGAGTTGAATAATATTTTTGCATCATCCCCATGCTCCAGTTTATTGATTTCCTCCTCAAGCTCCCTTGCACAATTGGCACATGACAGGCCTTGCAGCTTGTATTCGGCCATACAAAAAACCTCCCGTAAACCTATAAGTTAAGTCAACACTTTGACGGTCAAAAATATTTTATATGAATATATGCTCATATTATGATTGTAATGAAAACTTGGTTCTGAGTCAAAAGCATATTTTTCACCATTTTTAATCAAACGTTTGATTAATAACTGTTTAAACACCGAATTTATTTTTTATTTATTTTCTGAAAAATATTCTGTTGACAAATCGGAGCATAATGCATAGGATATAATCAAAAGTTGGTCACGGGAAACTTTAATGTTTTAATCAAAAATATTTTGTGGATGTGAAATAATATGAGCTCGTCTAAATTATTGCCTTTAAGCGAAGCTGAAACCGGGCAAAGTTTTACTATTAAAAAGCTGCATTTAGAAGGGACGATGAGGCGGCGCTTACTGGACCTTGGGTTTGTTCCCGAAAGCACAGTAAAGGTCTTGCAGAAGAGTCCGCTCGGCGATCCGGTTGCCTTTCATGTTAGCAATACGACAATCGCATTGAGACGTGAGGAGAGTTCAAAAATCATTGGGGAGTTGATCGAGGATGGATCCTTCAGTTAAGTTCACCATTGCCCTTGCAGGAAATCCGAATACAGGAAAAAGCACTTTATTCAACCGGATGACCGGACTGAAGCAGCATACCGGGAACTGGCCGGGCAAAACCGTCATTCATGCGGAAGGCTATTTTAAGCATAAGGACCGCGAATATCGCATGATTGATTTACCAGGCACTTATTCTTTATTTTCCAACTCAGCCGATGAAGAAGTTGCACGCAATTATATTGTGTTTGAAAAACCGGATATTACCCTGGTCGTATTGGACGCCACTTCCTTGGAGAGAAACCTGAACCTTGCCCTCCAAGTGCTTGAAATGACGGACCGGGTAATTATTTGCTTGAACCTGATGGATGAAGCAAGGAAAAAAGGCATCGAAATCAATGCCGAAAAGCTTGGAGAAAAGCTTGGGGTCCCAGTCATCAAAATTTCAGCCCGAAATAATGAAGGAATAACGGAACTGCTGGAGACGATCGAAAAGATGGTGCTCGGTCAGATCAAGGTGAACCCTTATTCCATTCGCTATTCACCTGAAATCGAAGAAAAGGTGAAGGCTTTGGAGCCCTCCATTGAAGAATTGTTTGGAAACGAGTATCCGACGCGCTGGATCGCCTTGCGGTTATTGGATGGAGACAAGGAGTTAATGAACGAATTAAAAATGAGGCTGAAAACGATTAGCCCAAGGGGGAGGAATCAAGGTGCAGCATTCAGCATCTAATGTATTCGACCGTCTCGTTCAACAGGCAGATGGCATGTCCAGCGACCATACGCGTGATGAAATGGTCGGACAGATTTTCAAAAACACACGTGAAATTTGCAGCGGCATCGTCTCGGTCAAAAACCAGGATAAATTAAGGCATAATGAGAAATTGGATAAAATTTTCACTTCACCGATTTTCGGCTTTCCGATCATGCTTGCCATGCTTTCCGTCGTTATTTATTTGACGATCGCCGGCGCAAATGTCCCGTCCTCGATGCTTGCTGAATTCTTTGGATGGCTCGAAGGATATTTAACGAAAGCATTTGAATTTTTCCATTCCCCGGAGTGGCTTCACGGAATCCTGGTCCTCGGTCTGTATCGGGGCACCGCTTGGGTTGTCAGTGTCATGCTCCCTCCGATGGCAATATTCTTCCCGATATTCGCCCTGCTGGAGAATTACGGATATCTGCCTAGGGTGGCGTTCAATATGGACCGTTTGTTCAAAAAATCCGGCGCCCATGGAAAACAATCGCTTACGATGGCCATGGGATTTGGATGCAATGCCGCAGCAATCATGTCGACACGCATCATCGAATCTCCAAGGGAAAGGATGCTCGCCATCCTGACAAACAACTTTGTACCATGTAACGGGAGATGGCCGACATTGATCCTGCTTGCCTCCCTGTTCATGGCGGCAGGATATACAGGAGGAATGGGAACGCTTGTCACTGCCGGCGTTGTGGTCGGAATGGTCATTGTGGGAATCATCGTCACCCTATCCGTATCTTGGGTCCTTTCAAAAACAGCACTCAAAGGGGTTCCTACACACTATACACTGGAGCTTCCTCCCTACCGCCGGCCAAAAATCATCAATACAATCGTACGTTCAAGCATCGATAAATCATGGAACGTGTTGATGAGGGCGGTCAAAGTGGCGGCGCCTGCAGGTATCGCCACCTGGGTACTGGCGAATATTTATATAGGGGACACAAGCATCCTGGTTTATCTTGTCGACTTCCTTGATCCTTTTGCGAAAGCATTGGGATTGGATGGATACATTTTGATGGCATTCATTATCGGACTTCCAGCGAATGAAATAGTCCTGCCAATTTTATTGATGGGCTATCTTTCGACCGGCGCCCTGACAGAAGTGGATGACCTCCATGCATTGAAGCAGATTTTCCTTGACCATGGCTGGACTTGGCTGACTGCATTAAACATGATGCTGTTTTCATTGCTGCATTTCCCGTGTGGGACTACACTCGTCAATATTTACAAAGAAACGAAAAGCAAAAAATGGACCTTCATGGCCTTTGCCATTCCAACCGGGATCGCACTTGCTGTCACGTTCATTGTCGCCCAGGTTGTCCGTGCATTGGGATGGGTTTAAATACAATGGAACGACCGGGCGAATAAGCCCGGTCTTTTTTGTATGGGAATTGGTGCTGTACAGCGTGGTCCCGCGAAGATTGTCATTTTATGTAGAATAATCGATAAATTGGGGTTTTCGAAGATATATTGTCCATTTTCGGAGATAAATTCGGATTTTCGAAGATATATTTAATATTTCGCTGATATCCAATTCCACAAGCAATGAACCACTACTAAAATCATTGATTCAATAGGAATCGCTGGCAAATAACAGCCGAAAAACATGAAAAAAACCCGGGAACCACCGAGTTTTTCACCATTTCAAAAATAGCGCCATCAGATCCTCGTCCCAATACCGGTCCCCGTGCTTCATCGCATTTTTTTCTGTTCCGAACTTTTCAAACCCTAGCGACTTGTACAAATGAATGGCTGCAAGATTATCTGAAACGACTGTCAAATGAAGCTGCTCCAGTCCCTTAAATCCCTTCACCTTTTCAAGCAGTTCCAGGAATAGCTGTCTGGCGATTCCCTTTCCCCGATATTCCGGGGAGGTATACACTGCGAAGATAGAGGCTTTGTGATGAAGCTTTGGTGCCATCTCCCTGACAAAGGTGACCACACTGACCAGCTTGCCATCGGAAAATGCGCCCATCGTAAACACATCATCCGTTGTCGTCAGTCTACCCGCCGTTTTTTTCAAGGCATCCTTCTCATTTACTTTATCCTCATATGTAGTGGCAAATGCTTCTGGATTTCCTTTTAACCCCTCTAAGCGTATCCGCAAATATTCCTCTGCGTCATCTGGTGTCAATACACGATATTCCATGGTCCATTCTCCTTTATATATTAAGTCAGGGTTCTTTTTCAAAAATTGTCCATTAAAGTGGGGTTCATATCTTTAGGCTATTTTCGTATAGTTTGTCGGTATTTGAAAAAACAGCCTCACTTAAATCATGTAAGATCCCACAACCAATGCTGCAAACCATATGTTCACACCAACAAAATAAAACGCTTTTCCTTCATAACCCCATTCTTTGTTTTCAGTCATGTAAAAAGCAAAGAACGAAATAATGTCGATGATGAAGGGCAGGGTGATATGGCTGTATGGAAACGTCAAATATGAAGGTGCGACATAAGCAAAGTGACTGTTAAGGATTTTTTGCATAACGATAAATTGAAGAATAAGGGTCGCCGCAATACTCATATAGCCGAGCCATTTCGCATTATTAATTTTAAATACATATGAAATGAAAATCATCACCACCGCTGGAGCAAACAAGATGAGAGAGAGCAAGAAGAAAACCATACAGCTCGAAAGTGAAATCATAGTACTCTCCAATGCCCTTTTCCAGTCTGTTTGTGTCAGTTTCTCACTTTGCTTGATGATGGCATCCTTCGTCGCTGCTCCCCAAACATGATATATTTTTCCATCGAAGCTGAGCCAGATCGCCTCGTCGCCATTAAAGAGCAGCGGCAAAGTGGCTTGCTGATAGGATGTGCTGATCCGCTTCGCTATCCACTTTCCACCTTCTTTTGATGCAGAATACATATTGATATTTTCATTCGACTTTTTTAGCAATCCGTCGGCAGAAAAAAATAATTGGAGGCTATTGCCGACCTGATTCAGCTGAACATGCTGAATGGCATCGAATACCTTTCCATTTTGATCATACACTTCCAATGGTTTTGCTGATAAGTTTCCCTCCGATTTTTCAGGCGAAAACATGGCATAGTATGAAGAAGTAGAACGGCTCCCCCCTTCTTTCATTACGGTAGAGAAAATGACATGAACCTTACCTTTCATTTGGGTAAAATACAGATCTGTTACTTCTTTTACTGGAGGGCTTATATAAGTCAATACTTTCTTATGGTAACCAGTCTTAGTTTTGGAAAAATAAAAAACAGTATTTTCCTGCCCTCCGGAATTCGATAATGCCATGATGGAAGACAGTGCGGGATCAATGGATATCGATTTGATATTCTCTGCCTCTTTTCCTGCTAGAAGCGCTGATTGTTTCCCGGTGGAAGGATCCAATGCGATCATTTGATCCCCTTCAACCGCAACAATCGTGTCCGGACCTGTATATATCCTTTGAATGTCCTTCCCCAATTTTTCAGCTTTATCTCCATTCATTTTCCAGAGCTGCTTATCAGCAACATAATAGATTGTTTGATTATCGTCTGAGACCCAAAAAGAATAGTACGGATTTATCGGGATATCGAATGATTGTTTGTCGGTTACGGAAAAATCCTTCTTGTCTATTACTATTTGATCAATTTTATGTTCATTGGCTGTGTTGACCACGATTGAGTTTGGCGTCTCACGAGTATAGACGCTCTTATGCTCAGCAGATACAGGAATGGAAATGCTCCTGCTCCAAGCATCCGGCCTAAGCAGAAGTTCTTGCCGAACATTGAACATCATTGAAACGAATAAAAAAATAAGCGCAGTCAGTAGAAAAAATAAACGGATTTTATATCTTTTTAAAAATTCATAGAACATCTTTCTTCCCCCTCAATCTAAACTATTCTCCTCAAAGGGAATTTTTCCCTCTTTATCACTCTCAAAAAAGCAAGTTTTCCCATGAGAGATTAACCCTCCTTGAAAAAGGGTAAATTCAACTAAACAATGAAATTCTTCGAGGTGAATAAGGATGGATCAAAAGAAAGAAAATTCCATTAAGCTATTATCTCCATTGTCAGGGGAAATCGTGAAATTAAGCGAAGTGAATAAAACGAAATTTTCCAGCGGCATGATGGGAAAAGGCGCAGCCGTTAAACCTGTTCAAGGAAAAGCAGTCGCTCCATGCGATGGTGAAGTCGTCCAGGTTTTCCCGACGAAGCATGCATTGACGATTCATACCGAGAATGACATCGAGCTCATGGTGCAAATCGGCCTTGATTCCGAAAAGCTTGAAGGCGATGGGTTCGAGGTACATGTTGAGGAAAAGGATAAAGTGAAAGCCGGCGACCCGCTGATTACGTTCGACTTAGACAGCTTTAAAAAGAAAAATCTATCATCCACCTCTCCAATTGTCGTTGTAAACGCCAACAGAATCGGTAACTTTGCCATCACAAATGAAGCCGAAGCCACTGCAGGCGAAACAATATTAATGGAACTAAGTGTAAAAGAACAGGATGAATAAAAAAACTTCAACAAAAAAAAGGCTATGCCCATTAGGTGCCTGTCACCTGAGGGGCATAGCCTTTTTTGTTTAGCTGTTTGCTGCGTGTGTTTGGGTTTCGACGAATGGGACTTGCTTGAAGAGGTCATCCACGGGATAAACGAGTCCGAATTCGTCTTTGTAGATAATGTGCTTCCTTTCAAATTTAACAGGAGAATCAATGCCTGCTGCAGCAGCCAGGTTAAATACTCCTTCTCGCAAAGAAATTAAATAATTGCATGTACGGAAGGATTTTTCCTCCACTATGAGTGCACGCTGCAATTTCGGATCTGTCGTCGCGACGCCGACGGGGCAATTGTTCGTATGGCAGACCTGTGCTTGAATGCAGCCGACCGAAAACATGAGTCCCCTTGCAATGTTGACCAAATCTGCACCCATGGAAAGTGCCATGGCAATTTTATCAGGTGTCAATAATTTACCGGATGCAAATATCTTCACTCGATCCCTGACCTTATATTTCTTCAGCATATCATCGACCAACGGCAATGCCGCACGGATCGGCAGGCCTGTTGCATCGGCCAATTCCTGGTAGGATGCACCTGTTCCGCCTTCCCCCCCATCGACCGTGATGAAATCAGGGCCTTTGCCCAATCTCGCCATGTCGGCTGCGAAGGTTTCCAGATCATCGATGTTTCCGACGACAATTTTGATTCCGACCGGCTTGCCTCCTACATCACGGAGCTTTTCAAGGAAATCGAACATCTCTTCATTATTGTTGAATTGATAGAAACGATTCGGACTATCCACTGATTTCCACGGCTCCACATTGCGGATCTCAGCAATCTCAGGTGTGACCTTTGATCCGTCGACGTGCCCGCCGCGCGTTTTGGCGCCTTGGGCGAACTTCAATTCAAACGCTTTTACCTCCTCGATTTCACTTTTTCTTTTGAACTCTTCCCAAGAGAATTCGCCGTCTTTCGTGCGGACACCGAACAATCCAGGACCAATTTGGTAGATGATATCGACGCCGCCCTTTAAATGATGCTGTGACAATCCTCCTTCACCGGTGTTCATCCACGTACCACCAGCCAATCCAAGGCCAGTGGAGAGAGTCGTGATGGCTTTTTCTCCCAAAGCCCCGTAGCTCATCGCTGATTGGCCGATGAATCCTTTGACTTTGAAAGGGTTCCGGCATGTATCCCCGCCGATCAAGATGGCGTCATCATCATGAAGATAGTATGGATCCGCTTCCGTATACTCCCTATGCTCCTGTCTCCTGAATAAATTATCCTTATCGATTTTATAAATTTTTGTTTTTACCTTCTTGCTGTTGTCAATTTTCAAATCTTCCCGATGAACAGGATACATGGCATTTCTGACATAGTACCCGGGTCCGTCAAAATCCCTTTCAGAACCAAAGCCCAAAAGCCTGCTTTTATATTTTGCGGAGATGACGGTGCTTTGATATTCCCTCCTTGAAAAAGGCCTGGCTTCATTGTCATTGTGAAAAAGGTATTGACGCAACTCCGGACCTATTTTTTCAAGAATATATCTCATTTTCCCCAAGACAGGATAATTTCTCAGCACTGAATGCTCTTCCTGCTTCTCATCCTTATACCAAATCCAGCCAATCAAAATAAGAGGTACAACAATTAATAGTATGACGATTGCAATTAATATATAGGAAGCTACTGTCATTTTTTCACCGTTCCTTTCAATTTATTGTAGCAGCCAAAGAAATAGAATCGTAAGCGCTGCGACCATTCCACCACTGGACAGGGCGATGATCCGATACCATTTCTGTGTTTTAAATATATGCATAAAAATAATAAACTGAATGCCTGCTTGAATGAATGCCATCAAAAGAAGCACGGTCATCAGCCTGCCTGGCGTGATGATCATTTTCATTTCGCTGGTCAAGTAAAAAGCAAAGGCTGAAAATAGGATCATGATTGCAAACGATAAATAATATCGCCATTTTGACAGATTAGTAGAATCCATTTTCACCCTACCTTTCCGAATAGGTACACAACCGTGAAGATGAATACCCATACGACGTCGACGAAATGCCAATAGAGACTGAAGACGTGAACCTTTGATCCAGTATAAGCATTCAGTCCTTTTTTTATTAGGTGTGACAGCAGGACAACCATCCATATACACCCTGCAAGCACATGGCTACCATGGGTGCCCACTAATAAGTAAAAAGAGGATAGAAAAGGACTAGATGTTATTCTATACCCCTTTTTTACGTAATTTAAAAACTCTTTTATTTCCAATCCTAGAAATATCATCCCAAGCAGCAGGGTAATGGATAAAAGAAGGATGACTTTATCTTTTTGGCCGGTTTTTAGATGATGAAATGCCAACGCACACGTAAAACTGCTGGACAGCAGCACGAAAGTCGATTTTGCGACTTCCTTGATTTCAAAGAGCGCTTCGGAAGGAGGTCCATCCCCAATATGGCTTTTCAAGGTTAAATAAACCCCGAAAAGCCCGCCGAACATGACTACCTCCGCTGCAATCAAAAACCACATTCCCAGTAATTTATCCTTGGCCTTCTCTTCACTCATACCAAACGAATGCTGCCCTGTTCCTTCAGCCATTTACTCCTCCTCCTTTACAGCATTTAACTCCATTTCTTCAGGATGGATAATGCGGCCACCGCAATCTGTGAAAGATCGGATGATAGCCAGCGCCACAATCGATATTCCTCCCCCGATTTGTACAACCCTCCAATCAAAAATGAACCCGAACGCAGTCAAAAAGAATAAGCCACTTAAAATCATCGGCTGCGCGGTGGAAGACGGAATATGGACAGCCTTCCTGCCTTCTGCCGGCTTAAAAGCGCCATCCCCTTCCATTTTTTCTTTCCAGAACGCATCGACTCCCCTGACGAATGGTCTTCTGGCAAAATTGTATTCCGGTGGAGGTGACGGGATGGACCATTCGAGCGTCCTGCCATTCCAAGGATCTCCTGTCTCATCCTTTTCTCCATGGCGATAGCTCCAATAAATATTGTAAAGAAGCAGCAAGACGCTGAATCCCATCAGGAAAGCGCCGATCGTACTGATCATGTTCAAGGGGCCGAGTCCTTCGCCGTCAAGATATGTATAGACGCGTCTCGGCATCCCCATCAAACCCATGATGTGCATAGGGAAAAAGGTGAGATGAAAGCCGACCGTAAACAGCCAGAACTGCCATTTTCCCCTTTTTTCATCCAAAAGGAATCCAAACATCTTGGGCCACCAATAATAAATGCCGGAAAAAATCCCAAGTATCGTACCGCCGACAAGTACGTAATGAAAATGTCCGACGACGAAATAGCTGTCATGATATTGATAGTCAGCTGGAGCAGCTGCAAGCATAACTCCGGTGACGCCGCCCATCACAAACGTCGGGATGAAGGCAAGAGCGTACAGCATGGCCGTGGTAAAACGAATGACTCCTCCCCTTAAAGTGAAAAGCCAATTAAACACCTTGATTCCCGTCGGCACTGCAATGGACATCGTCGAAATAGCAAAAATTGCGTTCGAAGATGGTCCAAGTCCGACTGTAAACATATGATGCACCCAAACCATGAACCCCAAGAATCCGATCAATACAATCGCAAATACCATGGACGTGTAGCCAAACAACTGTTTTTTGGAAAAAACAGTGATGACATCAGAAAAAATGCCAAAGGCCGGCAATATCAAAATATATACTTCTGGATGGCCGAAAATCCAGAAGAGATGCTGCCAAATCAGTGAATTCCCTATGTCTCCAACCAAAAATGCCGTTCCGAACATGCGGTCGAATGTTAATAATAAAAGGGCGACCGTCAGCGCTGGAAAAGCAAAAAGAATGAGCATTGCCGTCACCAGCGTCGACCATGTAAAAAGTGGCATTCGGCTGAGCTTCATGCCTGGGGTCCGCTTATTCAAGATTGTGACAAGGAAATTGATCGCCGTCAGCAGTGTCCCGATCCCGGCAATTTGAAGGCCAAGGGCATAGTAATCATTACCCGGTCCCGGTGAAAATGTACTGAGGGCAAGCGGGGCATAGGCCGTCCAGCCGGCAGAAGGCGATCCACCCAATACAAAGCTGATATTGACCAAGGATCCCCCGGCAAAAAAAAGCCAAAAGCTCAGGGCATTCATATAAGGAAAAGCAAGGTCCCTTGCCCCGATCTGCAAGGGTACGGCAATATTCATCAGGCCGATCAATAGCGGCATGGCTACGAAGAAAATCATCGTCGTTCCATGCGTCGTCATCATCTGGTTGTACTTCTCTCCTTGAAACACCCAAAAATGATTTTCAGGCAAAGCGAGCTGCAACCGCATGATTAAGGCATCCAGACCGCCCCTGAGAAAAAATGCTCCGCCAGCCGTCAAATAAAGGATTCCGATTTTGCTATGGTGGGTGGTCGTCACCCACCCCCAAAGCCACTTCCACTTTTTATATTTGGTCAGTAAAAAGACGGCCGAAAGAATGAATAACAGCACGGATAAATCCGCTGCCAAAATATCCGATGGAAACCGGATGCTTTTGCCGAAAAAGCTGTATTTAATGTCCATTTACTTTTGCCTCCCATTTTCCAAATCCTGCTTTCTCGTTAAGCTTTGCAAGTATGCTATTAAATGGTTTTTGTCTTTTTTAGAGAGCATGTTAAAGGGCGGCATTTTGGATCCAGGCTTATATTTCTCCGAATCATCCAACCACTTTTTTAGATTTTCCTTTGTATTCGGTAATACACTTGCAATCCGATCGTGGTCCGCAAATCCCGTCAGATTCGGTGCGGAATCGCCCATTTTTTTAAAGCTGTCATCGTTGACTGCATGGCAGGAAAGACACGTCTTTGCGAATACCTCTCTTCCAGCCTTTTCTTTTTCGGTGGATGGCACTTCTTCTTGTTTCATTTGGCCCATCCACTTATCAAAATCGGCTTGGGAATCTGCTTTCACTTGAAAAAGCATGTACGCATGTCCAGCTCCGCAGAGCTCAGCGCATTTCCCTTCATAGGTTCCAGTATTGTCAGCTTTGATCCAAAGGCGATTCGTCTTCCCTGGAACGGCATCCATCTTCCCGCCAAGCTGTGGAATCCATAGGGAATGAATGGTGTCCTTGGAAGTAATGACGAAGACTACATCCCGATTAGCTGGAATGTGAACGACATCCGAAGTTTTGACACCTTCTTCCGGGTATTCGAACTCCCACCAAAATTGATGCGCCGTCACCTTAATCATCAGTGTATCCTTCCATTGCTTTGGAGCCGTAGCTTTCGAAAGCTTATATGTATCCTGGACAGTGGGAACAGCGATGATAATCAAAATTATGATGGGAATGACTGTCCATGTAATCTCCAGCTTTTTGTTTCCGGCTGACCCCCGTGGAACGACATTTTTTCTCTCAGGCGTCCATCGGTACTTCACAAGGAAATAAATATATATGAAGATGACGATTGCTAATACGGCAAGCATAAGGTAAAGCGTCAGCTGAAACAGATGAAACTGATCCCTTGCTGCCGGGCCTTTTGGGTTTAACACTTCGATTTGACTGCATCCGCCCATACTCAGCAATAGGGCAGACCCTAAAAACAACCATAACCAGCGCAATGGCTTCAACCATGTTCCCTCCTTCTAAAATGAAAGGTCGTATATGCTGTTCAATACCACTCCATTTTTCCACTTAAACCATTAAGTGGATTGAATGCACAAAAAGACGATGCCCCTCATTCATAGGGACATCGTCTCTTTGATCGTCTTTATCAATAGTATGCTTTGTTGGTATTACAGCTCTTGAGATAGACCATTATTCTCCTGTTTCAGCGAATCGTTTGATCCTTGACCCAATTTCATCACGGACACGCTGGAAAAAGGCCCATTTTTCTTCTTCTGTTCCTTCTGCCTTTGCTGGATCATCGAATCCCCAGTGAACGCGCTTCACATGTGGAGGCGTCACAGGGCAATGATCTGCTGCATGCCCGCAAAGAGTCACGACTAGGTCAGCATTATTTAGGATATCCTGGTCGATGATGTCGGATGTTTGTTCAGAAATATCAATGCCTGCCTCTTTCATCGCTTTGACTGCATTCGGATTCAGTCCATGCGCCTCAAGACCTGCGCTTCGGACCTCCCATTCTTCATTCAAATACTTTTTTGCCCAGCCTTCCGCCATTTGGCTTCGACACGAATTGCCTGTACATAAGAAATAGATTGTTTTTTTATCCATGTTTGATTCCTCCTATTTTATGATAGTACGCTCAGCCAAATGAATAGGCCGAACAAAGTGATGAATAATGTCGGAATCGTCAATAAAATCCCGACCTTGAAATAATAGCCCCAAGAAATCTTGACGCCTTTCCCTTGCAGAACATGAAGCCAAAGCAAGGTTGCCAGCGATCCGATCGGTGTGATTTTCGGGCCAAGGTCACTTCCGATGACATTGGCATAAATCAATGCCTCATGGACCACACCCGATGCATGTGCATCCGAAATAGCCAATGCGTCAATCATGACAGTCGGCATATTGTTCATGATCGATGACAAAATCGCGGCTAAGAAGCCTATCGAAACCGTCGCGGCAAACAAACCATGGGCCGCTGCTGCCTTGATGATATCGGCCAAAACCCCGGTCAAACCAACGTTGCGCAATCCATAGACGACGACGTACATGCCGATCGAGAAAAATACAATGGCCCATGGAGCTCCTTTTACGACCTGTCTTACATGAACGGCCGAGCTTTTTCTGGCAAACAATAAAAATACAATCGCAATCAGGATGGCAATGAATGATACCTTCACATCGGCCCATTCGCTGATGAAGTATCCTGCCAGCAAGAAGCCGAGCACCACCCATGATATGGAGAACAATCGCTTGTCCTTGATTGCATCCTGGGGCGCCTTTAATTCCTCGACATTATATTCCCTTGGTATCGATTTTCTAAAGAATAAATATAAGACAAGCATGCTTGCCCCTATACTGAACAAATCCGGCACAATCATTCTGGAAGCATATCGAGCAAAGCTGATATGAAAGAAGTCGGCAGATACAATGTTCACTAGATTGCTGACAACAAGAGGCAGTGAAGTGGTATCGGCAATAAAGCCGCTCGCGATGATGAACGGCAATATCATCTTTTCCTCCATCTTCAATGCACGAACCATCGCCAAGACAATCGGTGTCAGGATTAATGCAGCCCCGTCGTTCGCAAATAAGGCAGCAACAACTGCGCCCAATAGAGTGACAAAGAAGAACATCTTTACCCCATTGCCGTTCGCAAAACGGGCCATGTGGAGAGCCGCCCACTCAAAGAAGCCAATTTCATCCAAAATTAATGAAATAATGATAAGTGCAATGAATGTCAACGTGGCGTTCCAGACAATGCTCGTCACTTCCGATACATCATGAAAACTGACTACTCCTGCAATGAGTGCAAGTATCGCACCACCGCATGCAGACCATCCGATCCCCAAATTTTTGGGCTGCCATATGACGAGGATCAAGGTCGCAATAAAAATAACAATGGCCAAAATGATTGAAGTCAATTAAAATTCATCCTCTCATCCCTTAGCAGCAAGAGATTCTTTTTCCTTTTTGGTCTAGATCTTCTATTAAAAAATGCAGGTCTGGTAAATCCTTTAGAATGGTTTGCAGGTACGCATATTGGTCAGCATGCTCATTCAATGAATAAAAAATCCACTGACCCTTCCGCTTTTCCTTCACAACCCCTGCATCCTTCAGCTTCTTCATATGCTGGCTGATGGCCGGCTGACTCATTTGAAAAATTTCAACAAACTCGCATACACAGCATTCTGAATATGAAAGCAAACGAACAATTGTCAACCGCGTTTTGTCTCCCAGCAGCTTCAACAACTGGGCATTCTTTTCCATTTCCTGAATTTGAGTATTTATGATAGGTCATCCCTCCTGCTCCAAACCCATTATATAAGCATACACTTATATAATCAATCACTAATATATAATTTATCAATTTATTTTGATTTAGAAGTTGCATATTTCATTTTTTGGGAATATAATACAATATATCAAATAATTTTGATGAAAGGAAACTCGCTATGGACCAACAAATCCCCTTGCTCGATATCACTAAGCAGACTGCATTTGAACGCTACGAACAAAAATTTAAAGCATTGGCCGACCAGAAAAGGCTTCACATTTTAAACTTACTGTGCAGCCAAAAAGAGACATGCGTTTGCGACTTGAGTGAAATGATCGATATGCCGCAATCAAAGCTCTCCTATCATTTGAAAATACTGTTGGATGCCAACCTGATTTCGAAAGAAACGAAAGGCACGTGGAGCTATTATCAAATCAATACAGAAGAAATTAATCATCTTTTATCGCCAGAGCTATGCTGTCTGTTCCGGCCTTCCAGCTGCTAGAAGGCCGAAGCATGATTCTTTTTTTAAGTATTAAATCAAAAAAAATTGATTAATCAAAGGAGGTGATTAGAAATGGGATTATGGATAAATTGGTTTAGCAAAGAAGCAGAAAAAGATTGCTGCGACATTAAAATAATTGAAGTTCCAGAGGAAGAAGAAGCTTGTTGTGAAGAGTGCTGCCAATCATTTTGAACTATAAATCAAAAAAAATTGATTAATTAAAATCAGAGAGGAAGAACGAATATGTATATGGATTACCATTTAATTGCGAAAATGAAGATACAGGAAACAGAAGAAAGAGCCAAACATTCATGGAAGTATTACGAGGAGCAAATCAACCATCGTCCAGCTGCTGAAAAAGCCCTCTGCGAAACAGAAGCTTCAATCATTCAACCTGCTTGCTGCCAAGTATGAGGAAAATGCCATGATTGAATTTTTGAGAAATTTTTTAAACATTGCAGCCGAACTAACCATCCTTTTCGTAGGCATTTCCTTCATTATTTCACTTCTTCAGGCCTACATCCCTTATCGAAAAATCGAAAAACGGCTATCGAATGGAAACAAGGTTTTGAATGGATTGGCGGCAATCGTATTTGCCTTTATCACACCATTTTGTTCATGCTCGACCATACCCGTTGTCGTCAATATGCTAAAAAATAAGGTCCCTTTTTCCATTGTCATGATCTTTCTATTTGCTTCCCCGGTTTTGGATCCAACCATCCTGACGATCATGACCGTGATGATGGGCTGGAAGGTCACCATCTTCTATACGATTACGACCAGTGTTTTATCTATGGTGATTGGATTCGTTTTGGACCTTCTTGGGTTTGAACGATACATCAAACAAGTCATCATGACTGGATACCAAGAACGGCAAAGTGCATTCTCTTGGAAAATAGCTTTCCAAGAAACATGGGGACTCATGAAAAGCGTCTATCCATATTTAATCATCGGGGCCGGAATCGGTGCTGTCATTCACGGCTTAGTCCCGGCTGAATTCATCGGGAAATGGTTTGGCGACGATGCCTGGTGGCTCATACCGGCTGCTGCCATTGTCGGAATTCCGCTATATATCCGATTATCCAGCATGATTCCCATCTCCCAAATATTAGTTTTGAAAGGAATGGCGCTAGGTCCGGTCATGGCAATGATGATCAGCTCTGCCGGCGCAAGTTTGCCTGAACTCGTGCTTCTCAAATCCATTTTTAAAAAGCAGCTGATCGCAGTGTTTGTATTATCGGTTGTCTGCATGTCTACGATTTCAGGATTTCTATTTTACCTGGTTTAGATAATAATTGAGATTGCGGTGATTAGAGGCTACTTCTAGTGATTTAATCAGCCTTTTTTCGGGAACGAGCACTCCCGGCTCGTTCCCTTTTTGGCCTCTTCACCCCTGTTTCGGGCATGAGGAACATTTTTTTTATCCCCTAAAAAAATCCCTTCTCACTCAGAGAAGGGATTTCAATCTTATTATATCGTTTGATACAACAAAAAGATGTTCAAGACAATGATGACTGCTGCGATCAACCATGCGATGTTTGTCGTCCATTTGCTGTTGACGAGCTGCCCCATCAATTTTCGGCTGCTCGTGAAGACGATGAGCGGGATGAGCGCGAAGGCGATGCCGAAAGAGAGGACAACCTGGCTGAGAACGAGGGCATGCGTCGGGTTGACCCCAAGGATGATGACGACCAGCGGCGGCAGCATCGTGATCGTCCGCCGCAGGTAGATCGGAATCCTTTTTTGGATGAATCCCTGCATGACGACGTCACCTGACATCGTTCCAACCGTAGAACTCGATAGTCCTGCAGCCAGGAGGCCGATGCCGAATAGCTGGGATGAAAACGGACTCAGCATTTCGCCAAATTTTTGGAAGGCGACATCTAAATCCGATACCTCCAAACCGTTTTGGAAAAACAAAGCACTGGCCACAATCAGCATGCTGGCATTGATCGCGCCTGCAATGGCCATGGCAATTAAAATATCAATGAATTCATAGCGAAAGATTTTTTTCTTTTCAGCTTCATTGGTTCCGATGACCCTTTTTTGCGTTAGCGCGGAGTGAAGGTAAATGGCATGCGGCATAACCGTCGCACCAAGGATTCCAGCTGCCAAAAGGATGCTGTTTACACCGTCGAACCTAGGGGTGAGGAGCCCTGTCACCAATGGCCCCGCTTCAGGCTTTGCAATGAAGACCTGGATGCCGAATGCGAGCACCACGATCATGACCATTGCCGTGATTCCTGCTTCCAATGATCTGACGCCCCTTCGCTGGAGCTCGAGTATCGCAAATGACCCCGCTGCTGCGATGAGGGCTGCAGCGATCATCGGAATGTCGAACAGCAAATACAGCCCAAGTGCCGCCCCTATGAATTCGGCCAAGTCCGTGGCAATGATGACCAGCTCGGCTTGTATCCAAAGAAAAATACGAACAGGCGTTGAAAATCTTTCCCTTGCCACCTCAGGCAAATTCCGTCCGGTTGCAATGCCTAATTTTGCCGACATCGTTTGAATCAGGATCGCCATTAAATTCGAAGCGAGTATGACCCAAAGCAGTAAATACCCGTACTTGGAACCTGCCGCTATGTTTGTCGCGAAGTTTCCTGGATCGATGTAGGCAACCGAAGCGATGAACGCGGGCCCAAGGAACGGCAGAATCCTTTTCCAGCCCTTCGTTTTTCCGCTGAGCACCGCCGCTGCGGATGTCGATAGGTTTTTCCTTTCCAATGTTCTGTCTTTCATGAAGTATTTCCCCTTTACTTTCTATCTATAGGTTTACTTTTCCTTTATATAAAAATGTTTCCCATAGCAAACTTTAATAGTAAAAAAAGTAAGAACCGTTTGATTCCCACACTCAGATTATATGCGGTCAATAGGAAATTTGCAATGATTCTGATGCAAGTTGGAACGAAATGATGCAAATACCCATAAAAGTAAAAAACCGTTTCTCCAAATAAGAGAAACGGTCATTAAATTTTCGTATTATATTAGTTTATTTAATTCATTCGCGATGAATTCAACTTCGGTCCCGATGATGATCTGAATCTCGGTCTTGCTCAATTTCATCACGCCTTTGGCACCAAGCTTTTTCATTTCGCTTTCATTCACCAGCTGGGCATCCTTCACCTTCATACGAAGGCGGGTGATGCAATTATCCACATTGACAATATTCTCCCTTCCTCCCAAGGCATCATAATAAGCGAGCGCCAAATCTTTGAATCTAGTTTTGGAATTTTCCAAGGCTGGTGCTGCTTCAACTCCGCTCATGCCATCTGCCAGCACATCGTCGTCATCCTCGCGTCCAGGGGTTTTGATGTTCAATCCTTTGATCATGAAATAGAAGACGACAAAGTAAACTGCCCCATATACGAGTCCAACGACAAGCAACAGCAGCGGCTTAGTAGCGATGCCGAAGTTGATGGCATAATCGATGAAACCTGCTGAGAATCCAAATCCGTCCTTGATCCCAAGCAGCTCCGTTATATAAAGTGATGAACCCATCAACAATGCATGGATAAAATAAAGGACAGGCGACAGGAACATGAACGTGAATTCAATCGGTTCAGTGATCCCGGTAAGGAATGAGGTGAAGGCCACCCCTAAAAGCATACCTGTAACCATTTTTCTTTTTTCCTTTTTTGCCGCGGCGATCATGGCCAAGGCAGCGGCTGGAAGTCCGAACATCATGACCGGGAAAAATCCTGTCATAAATGTCCCGGCAGTCGGATCATCCGTTTTCAAGAATCTTGATAAATCACCGGTGACCCCATGATATTCACCAAACGAGAACCAAACGATATTATTAAGGATGTGATGAAGCCCGAATGGGATCAGAAGTCTGTTTAAGAATCCGAAGACCCCTGCCCCAAGTGCACCTGCTCCGGTGAGCCAGTCGCCGATATGATCGATGCCTGTTTGGACAGGGGGCCAAACAAACCCAAAGATGAGGGCCAAAATAATCGTAGCCAGCGCTGTCATGATCGGCACTAACCGTTTTCCGCCGAAAAAGCCGAGGAAATCCGGCAATTTTGTTTCTGAAAAGCGATTATACAAATGGCCGGCGACAATCCCGGCAATGATTCCACCAAGCACTTTCATATCGACTGATTCATTTATGGCAGCGCTGCCATTTTTCAAGATCAAATAACCGACCGCTCCAGCCAATCCCGCAGCCCCGCTGCCATCCTTCGATAACCCGATGGCGACACCGATGGCAAATAACAAAGCCAGATTTGCAAAAATGGCGTCGCCTGAAGCCGCAATGAATTTAATGTCAAGCAGGTCCGGCTGGCCCAGTCTTAGCAGCAATGCAGCGGCCGGCAAAACGGCAATCGGCAGCATGAGTGCTTTTCCTATTCGTTGAAGATATCCCAACATCTCTACTCCCCCTTTGATTCAAAAATGTTTATTGAAGGGCATTAGCCCGATCAACCTATTTCTGTTTTTTGAAGCCTCTCGATATGAAGGGTGATGTACCCCAATTCCTCTTCTGAAATATGAATCTCATAGTCTCGGCTTAAGACTTTCCCAACCCTTTTCGCACATTTATAAGATAATGAAAATTTCTTTTTGATCATGTCAAGCATTTCGGGGTCCATCGTATGGAATTCCTTAGCGGACACCCTCGTCAATGAAAATCGTAGGTGGGTCAACAATCTTTGGTAGGCAATCCCCTGCTCTTCCAATGAAATCCCGAAATACTCCTTGATGATCGCGACCATATCGCTGATCATTGTCGTAGATTTGACGGTTTCATGTATATCCCGGCTATGAGGCTTGGCTGTGTGGATATGGAGGGCAATATAGGCTGCTTCATCCATTCTCATTTCAATCCCCAGCTGGTGATGGACATACTCGATCGCCCACCTGCCGATTTCAAATTCTTTTTTATAGAGGATTTTTATTTCATGGAGAAGCTTATTTTGTAAATGGATTCCCTCTCTAGCCCTTTCTATGGCAAAAGAAAGGTGATCGGTGAGTGCAATGTGGATATGCTCATTCAATTTTGTGCCTAAAGACTCTTCAGCATGGGATATGATTTGCTCTGAAACATCCAGATGCTCTTCAGGAATTTGCAGCAAGAGCTGTTGGAATCTTTCCTTTTCCTCCATCACAAAAAGCTTTTCAACCTTTTGCCGATTGATGATGTCATGTTTCTTTTTCTGAAAGGCAATCCCGGGGCCGAAAGCAATTTTTTCTTCATTGCCGTCAATGACCACGACTGCATTATTGTTCAATACCTTCTTCACCCTCAACCGAGACACGCTCCTTTCTCATTTAACCATTGCCACCTTCATGACAGGTTCACCCGTATTGACCCTCTTATTTGGCAAAAATTCTATAGGGGTTTCCCTATGTTCTATATTAGTCACAACTATCGGAATCAGTATGCTTTTTGCATTGTTTTTGACAAAATCTAACGAAAAATGGAGAATCGGCTGCCTCGCCTGGACATACTCCCCCTCCTTCACCAGCAACTCAAAGCCTTCCCCTCTCAGAAGCACAGTATCAATCCCTACATGAACGAGGATCTCGTTTCCGGCATCCGTACGTATACCAACAGCATGCTTCGTTTTTGCTGCAGTGATGACCCTTCCGGCAACAGGTGCAGAGACTTTTCCATCATTAGGCTGCAAGGCGACCCCCTCACCCATCATCCCCTGACTGAAAACGGGATCTGGCACATCTTTTAATGAAACGACTTCTCCATTTACCGGTGCGAGTATTTGTTCATATTTGGTTTTTCTAAATAATTTCGAAAGCACATCAACAGCTCCTTCAGTAAATATGCGCAAAAAAGGCATGGGGGTACGGAGCAAGGACACTCCCTTGCCAACACACCACCATGCCTGATCGAATCAGTCACATGTGATCCATATAAGTTGTCTTTATACTAACTTATGATGGGTCGGAAATCAATATGAATATTCTAAATTATCTTTCTTCTCCTCTTTTGGCTCTTTTTTAATTAATATTCATCAAGATTCGGCAACGTTGATTTCCGCAGAAGGATGCTCGCTTTCCGAGGGGCGGTCGGTGATCCCTCCGGAGTCTCGCACCTTCCGCTCCAATCAACATCAAATGTTGAATTTATCCAACTAAATCGTATTGCCGAAAATCTTCGAGAAAATGCTAGATAAAATTCCTTACATTGTTATTGCGGCCAAATCGATAGATGGCAATCAAGAAAAACACAAGGGCGAATGAGATGATAATCAGGATATTCAAGTAGATGCTGTTCAGATCGACGCCGCTCTGCAATTTATCAAGAGATGCCAGGACCCATCGCTGCGGGAGGAAATCTGCAATTTTCTGTGCGGTATCCGGCATGATTTTCACTGGCCAGAAGCAGCCTGACAGCATACAGGTCGGAACGATGATCAAATTTTGGATCGCACCGGATGAAGCGGTGCTTGAAGCAAATGTGACCGTAATGAGTGAAAGCCCGATCGCGACGAGTGCGAACAAAAATAACAGGATAAACATCTCAACCAGAGGTACGCTTGTTTGGATATGGAATACATTTGTCATCATGAACAGTGTGACAAGGATTTGACAGCTCATGATGATCAGGCTGACCAATACATTTGACAACACATACATCCTTGCAGTGATCGGCGTCGATAAAAGTCTGAAATAGGTCCTGCCTTCCTTTTCTTTTAGGATGATTTCCCCCAGGTTGCCTGCAGAAATAAGGAGCAGCATCAACAGGAAGCCGATCGTTTGATTGGTCATGTCTTTATTTTTGGAAGTATCCTTCAATGTTGCAGTCGTCAGCTTAAAATGCTCTTGTTTATAGCTTTGATATATCTTATTGAAAGCATTTGGATGATCCCCTGATGCTTTTCCGATTGCAGCAATGTTGTCTAAGTCATTGTAAAGATAGGATTTCACGAACGCAGTGATCTGCGCCCCTTTAATCGAGGTCAATTCGACGTGCCCAGGTGCACCTGACTTTAGGCTATCTGAAAATCCTTGACCTAATGTGAGGACGCAATCCAAATCCCCTGATGCTACTTTATCTTTCACTTGGTCAGAATTGATTTTCGTCACTTTTACATTCTTCAATCCTTCTACAAACTGGGTGGTGTCCTTTGAAAGCACGCTATGATCCTGGTCGACGATGCCGACTTGCAGTTCCGCCTGGCCTGGATTTCCGTAAGCCATGAATGCAATGAGGATGCCAACGAGCGGGAGTCCAAAGTAAATGATGTAGCTTCGTTTATTTTTGAACGTGACCTTCAATGTATTTTTGATAAGCCAAAACAGCTCTTTCATTTTACAGCCCCTCCCTTCTCTTTAATGAAATGACCGCAATGATCAACAGGATAAGTGAAAACCCTAGGTTAAGCGCAATTGCATGATAGGCATCATTGTAGTTATTCGCGAAAATGATTTTTGTGATGCCATGATTGACCCACGTGAGCGGGGAAAGATCCAGGAAGAAGTTCAGCATCTTTCCAGCTCCTTCGATTTTGAAATAGGCGCCTCCGAAGAACGCAGCCATCTGAACGGTCAGCATGATGATGCTTCTGGCACCTGCTCCGGTTTTCGCCATGAAGCTGATGCCGATTCCCAAACTGACAGCGAAGATGACCTCCGTCAACAGCACTGCCAGCACAAACAATGGGTGATCACCCCAATTGGCTTTATAAACATATTTACTGAAAGCCATGACAGCAAAAATACATACACTGTTGACCAAGAGGCTGCCGAGAAGCTTTCCAATAAAAATTTCCCCTTTGGAAACAGGAGCCGCCATCAAACGATCGGCAGTATTCCGTGTCCTTTCTCCTTGAATCAATGAGCTTGCCCCGATCGCTCCATAAAGTGCAATCATCGTCGTCATCGCAATCGCGTAGTAATCCATTGATCCCACCTGATGGTCTGAATTCAATGCGGTATCTTTAATGTAATCATCCTTAGTTGGGGCCAGAACCGTTTTCACAGCATCTGGATCGGCCTTTGCCACCTCAGCGGCAAGATTGTACTTTCCAGCGAAAGCTGAGAGCATTCCTTGAACGATGCTTGATTCGATATTTGTTTTATCGCTTCCGTACAGCACGATGCCTTCCTTGTTCAATTCTACATATGCATCATAGCTGCCGTTTTTAACCTCTTCCTTCCCATTCATGCCGCTTTTGATTTCTTTGAATGCGACGCCGGATTTCTTCACTTCTTTTGAAAAAGATTGGAATGGTTGCGTCACGGCCCCTTCGCTATTGTCCTTATATAGCACATGAATATCGTCGACTGAAATTTTATTACTGAAGGCGTTCGAAAGCGCCGTTCCTAATATGAGCATCAGGACTATTGGAAATGCCAGCATAAAAGTAAACGTCCGAATATCACGGAAGCTGGTCTTGATTTCTTTCAAAGCGATCGAAATGATCTTCATCATTACTTCCCCCCTCTATGATTAATCCCTTAAGTTTCTGCCCGTCAATGTCAGGAATACGGTCTCCAGATTAGGCTCCTGTTCGTCGAGCGAACGAATTTCAAATCCATTGGACATCAGGTAGCCGATGATCAAGTTCAGATTGCTGACGCCAGTATCGGAATTTACCTTGATTGTATTGTCCTCTACCTGCACAGCATTGACCCCTTTGATCTGTTTCAGTTCATCGCTGATCAAATGCTCCACCGATTTGACTTCGATCCACACATCCTTTGTATCTGTGATGATTGAAATCAACTGTTCCTTCGTCCCTTCCGCGATGATCTTTCCGTGATCGACGATGGCGATCTTCGTGCAGATTTCCTCTACCTCTTCCATGTAGTGGCTTGTGTATATAATCGTGCAGCCCATTTCGTTCAGCTTGCGGACAGAAGTCAGAATGTAGTTTCTTGATTGAGGATCGATTCCGACGGTCGGCTCATCCATGATGATGATTTTTGGTCTGTGGGCAATGGCGCAGGCGATATTCAACCTTCTTTTCATCCCACCGGAGAAGTTCTTCGGATAGCTCTTATGTTTATCGGACAGCCCGACAAACTTCAGCGCTTCGTCTACACGTTCGTGAAGCTCACTGCCGCGAAGACCATAAAGGCCCGCAAAGAACTTCACATTTTCATATGCCGTCAAATCTTCATATATGGCGATATCCTGCGGGACGACTCCTATATTCGATTTGGCGAAGGTTTTGTTTTTCATGATATTCTTCCCGAGGATCTTGATTTCACCTTCATTGCTACGCAGCAGCCCGGAAATCATATTGATCGTCGTACTTTTACCAGCTCCGTTTGAACCAAGGAAGCCAAAAATCTCTCCTTCTTTGATGGCTAAAGACATATGATCGACCGCCACAAAATCCCCGAATTTCTTTGTCAATTTATTAATTTCCAACACGTTCATGTGGTTCACCCCTGTTATTCTTTATACTTTTATTATAAAAAAATGGATGAAGCTCCGTTAGTGCAGGAGTTCATCCTTTTTATATGAGAATATTCACTTTGTGAAAATGAGAAATTTCATGTAAGCGGCAGAAGAGTGGTAACGGAAAAGCCATTTGTCCCGTCGACGATGATCGTTCCTTTCACGGAAGCCGTCCGCTCCTCCATCCCAACGATTCCGAGTCCTTTCTTGACTTTCATAGTGCCGACGCCGTTATCCTTCACCTCGAAGCGTATGAACTTATTCAATACGTTCAACTCAAGGGAAATCGTCGTGGCATTTGCGTACTTCATCACATTTGTCAATGATTCCAATAGGTTTTCATGAATGATTTTCCACTGGAGCGGCGAGATCTTATCCAAGTTCCCCTTATGGACGAACGTCACCTGGATATCATGCTTGGTCATGAATTCATCAATGACCAGCTTGATTCTGTGGACCCCCATCTGTTCGACCGGCGGCTTCATATTCTTCAACGTCAATCGGATTTTTTCAATCCCATCCTTCGAAAGATTAATGGCATTTTGGAGGAGTTCAACCGCCTTATTCTTATCCTTGTCCATCAAATGCTTCGAAGCTTCCATCTGGATCAGCGCCCCAGTCATCACATGGCCAATATTATCATGTATCTCCTGGGAAAGCCGGTTTCGCTCCTCCAATTTGAATGTATATTCCGACTGGCGGATAAATTCATTGTTCTCATTTAAGTTTCTTGACAGTTTCTGTAAATTAACCCGCATCATGTCCATTCGGCTCTCATACCGTTCGACCATATCGAAATACGCCTGGATGCCAAAGAAGAAAATGAAGCTAAGTGCTGTAATCAAACCATATTCCCCCATGATATCCTGTTCGAGAAAGATAAAAGGAAGCGCCGAAGCCGTCAGCATCAATAATTTATTCAATCGATAGGAGGAAAGAAGCTCAAAAATATTCATCGGAAAAAGGAGGATCAGCATTGACTGAAAGCAACTGGCAGCATAAATGACGGTAATCAGGGCAGCTGCATTGGCAATCCGCTCAACCTGCTTATGCCTGACGATGTACATCACAAGATTCAACGAAAGGTACAATAATAGGTAAAAAACGATCCATCCAACATTGCCAGTTTTTGATCTGACAATGTTCAAAATAATAAATGCAATGATGATGATTTTATGGATGATCAGCCACTTGTCCATCAAATACTCCTTTATTCGTTCACTTTTCCGGTAATATAATAAATCGCGATTTGTGTACGGTGCTCAAGCCCTGTTTTATTTAAAATCGTCGATATGTAATTGGCGATGGTGCCTTCGGAAATGAACAGCTTCTTTGAAATTTCCTTGTTGGACAGCCCCTTCGCAATCTGTTCCATGATACTGAGTTCGCGCTCCGTGAACAGACTTCGATCAATTTTCGGCTCTGCCTCTCTATTTTCCTGAAGGTTTGCCTTGATTTTATCAAGCACCACATCCTGCATGACTGTATTTCCACTATAAACGCTTTTGATGGCGTCCCTGATCCGCTCCGGGTCAGTATTTTTCAGCAAATACCCTTTCGCACCATTTTTCACGGCATCCAAAATATACTCATCGTCATCGAACGTGGTCAAAATCAATGGCTTCGTCTTCGTTTTTTCACTGATTTCCTTGGTTGCCTCCACCCCGTTCATGTTCGGCATCCGTACGTCCAACAGCGCCACATCCACCTCATGCGTGGTGCAGTAATCGATCGCTTCCTTGCCATCATTGACTGTTGCAAGAACTTCACACTCTTCATATGTATTTAAAATGATCTTCATCCCTTCACGAATGAAGGAATTGTCATCGGCAATGATAATTTTAATATTCATGAATCCACATCTCCCCGAGACTGCATCTTTTTTTACCATTATATACTATTTGCTGCTGAATAAGGATGGATTTAAGGAATGTGGGTGCCAGGGAAGTACATATAGAGTAATTTCCGCTCAGGCGAAATTTGTCGCTGTTTGTCGAACGGCTGATATCCTCTGTTGCTGGTTTGAAAATTGGCCCGACTACTAGAATTTTCTAAGGAGAATGAAACCGTTCAAAACGTTGTTGTTAAAACCATTTTCTGATGTTGATTGAAGAAGAAGGTGCGCGACTCCTGAGGGCTCTTCGCTCGCCCCTCGGAAATCAACTATACTCTAGTCCAACAAAAAAAGCCGTTCCTCATAAAAGAGGAACAGCTCTAAAATAACCAGCCTCAGCCAGCTATCATCGAATACAACACAACACCAACCCCGACTACGAGGCAATAAACAGTAAAGTAGCCCAATTTCCCCTTCATGACAATTTCCTTGAACCAGCGCAGCGCATAAAAGGACATCACCAATGAAAGGATGAAAGCCACTGCATAAGGAAGAAGAAGCTGGTGGATTTTCGGATCATGGAACATATCGGAAATCGATAGGACAATCCCACCCACACTTACAGGAATATACAAAAGGAACGAATAACGGAAAGCCGTTTCCCTTTCAATCCCTAGGCCAAGGGCAGTTACAATGGTCGCTCCAGAACGGCTGATGCCCGGGATCAATGCGATCGCCTGGGAAACACCGACAAGCATGGCATCTTTGAAAGATAAATTCTCCTCGCTTTTGCTGCCCTTGAAGTTCCTGATGACCCACAAAGCAATTCCGGTAATGATCAAGGCGATTCCAATAAAGGTCAATGTCTTCAGATAGCTTTCAATGAGGTCCTTAAACAAGACTCCAAGCACAGCGACAGGAATCGTCCCAAGGACAATATAAACGGCAAGATTGAAATCCGCTTTGGCTGAAGGAGTTCTTCGTCTGACATATTCCCAAGAATTAACCACGATGCGGAACACTTCATCACGGAATAGAATCAAAACGGCGATCAAAGAGGCGAAATTCATCAACACCTCGAAGCTCAAACCTTTTATTTTCAGCCCCAGCACATGCTCAATGATAACCAGATGCCCGCTTGATGATATCGGCAGCGGCTCGGTTATCCCTTGCACGATGCCAAGGAATGCATATTTTAAAATCGTTAAAAGATCACTCATTTTCTCTCTCCTTTTCAACAGCTACATCTATGTTAAGGGAATGATCCCTTAATTTTGTTCAAACACCATTTATCATACCAGACTTTCAATGGTTTCTTCCACTCTTATAAAACGAATATTATTAGTACCTGAAGAACAGGTTCGACAAAAACGGATAAATTTTTTCAAATGTATTCTCTCATACCATAATAAAAAAAGGAGATGAATTCATTAAATTATAGAGATAATTAAATGAGAATTCTCTCATCTTCCAATCCCAAAACATAGCCGGGATGCTGTGAGGTGGTATACAAAACCGAACTAAACGATGGAAACGCCTCTGCTCCGCCGCAGCCTTTATCTAGTGTATCCAAAAAAAAAACCGCAGATAGGATTTCCCCCTGCAGTTGATGGCCCCGGGTATCAGCGGCACTAACAAAAAAAAGAATAGAAGACTAAAATCTTCTATCCCTCATTAATGGATCAACAAAATATTCGCAAGTTCCATAAGCCCTAAAATGACCGAAACACCTGCACCCATCCAGGCAACTTCCTTGAAATCAACCGTGAGATCAGTAGCTTTATTCTGATTATCCATTCTTTCCATCACCTTTCGTTTGTTATTTTGATAGGTTATTCGATTCGTTTTTTCTTATAGTTCATATATACCCGCTTGTTCAATGATTAAACAAAAAAAAGATAGAAACGTAAGTCGTTTCTATCTTTTAACCTTTTTGTTCATCGATTTCCATTTTTTCTTCCTTCCACCACAATGAGTCACTAGATTCTTTTAATACCCCCTCGATTTCCTTTTCATGTTCGACTGCTGGAGGGGACCCACGGAGCGGCTTACCCGATGTTTCTTTTACAAAAATCGCAACCACCACGATTCCGATCAGACAAGCAACGATGAGATAATAAGCAGGCATCATCCGGTTCGCGGTAAAATCGATGAGCCAGGCAAGCACCAATGGCGTCGTTCCGCCAAATAGTGATGCTGATATATTATAGGTAATCGCCAATGCTCCATACCTTACATCCGTAAAGAATAAGGACGGAAGGAGTGCTGGCATCGTCCCTTGAAAGGATGCCAAGAAGACAGCCAGGATGATCAATCCTAGAAAAACTAGCCAATTATTGCCGCTGCCAATCATGAGGAACGCAGGAATGGATAGAAGGATCAGTCCAACAAGTCCGCCTTGGATGATTCGTTTGGCACCGATCCTATCACTGAAACGGCCCATCATCAGGACAATCGGGATCATGATGAACATGACGATCAATATAAGCAGGAGACCCTTCGTTTCCCCATAGCCGAGTACAGCACTCAAGTGGGATGGCATGTATGAGAGCACCATATAGTCTGCCACGTTATAGAAAAGAACCAAGATCATCCCTACCAACAGGGGTTTTCGATGATAGATCAATATGTCCTTCATGGACACGTGTTTGTTCTCCCCTTCCTTTGTTTTTTCCATGGCTTCAAAGGCAGGTGATTCTTCTAAATGACTCCTTAAATAGAAACCGATCAACCCGATCGGTGCTGCAATCAGGAATGGGATCCGCCAGCCCCAGTCCATCATTTTGTCCGAACCAAGCATGTAAGTGAGCAGCGTGACGATACCAGAACCGGCAATGTATCCGATCAACGTCCCTACTTCCAAACCACTGGCCAAGGTGCCCCGCTTTTTATCGGGGGTCGATTCAGCAATGAAGGTCATCGCTCCTGAATACTCCCCACCAGTCGAAAAACCTTGGACAAGCCTGGCAACCAACAACAAGATCGGTGCAGTCATGCCAATTGATGCATAGCTTGGAATCAATCCGATGCTCAGTGTGCTGAGCGCCATGATCACCAATGTAATTGCCAGCACCTTTTTCCTTCCCAACCGGTCGCCTAGCATGCCGAAAAACATCCCACCGATCGGCCTGACGAGGAAGGCCGCTGCAAATGTGGCGAACGTATAAACCAGCTGCAGTGGTCCATCCAATTCAGAGAAAAATACCTTTCCGATGGTCACAGCAAGATAGGAATAGATCCCAAAATCAAACCATTCCATCGCATTCCCCAAGCCAGTCGCAACAACAGCCTTTTTAGCCGTTTGCGTATCAATCACTGTAATATCATCTTTATGTAATTTCTGCTTCTTCTTTTGAAACAAGCCTTTTCTTTTTGGATGATCCGTCTTTTCAGACACGTTTCTTCCCTCCTTATAAATTTGTTAACCGTCTTATATGTTTTTCCTACCCTGCTCAATTGTCATTAAACACCGTAAATAACCTTTGCTCCCGGCACTTTATCTTCCATAAATATCCGTTTACACTAATTTTAAAATCAAGGATAATTAGGAAGGATTTGATCCATATGTTTAAATATTGAAGGGAGTCAATTAGGTTGAAATTTTTTCGTTCCTTGCTGGTAATCGTACTGGCACTTAGCTTAACACCACTCATGCACGCGTCTGCAGAGCAAAAATCTTTGGATTTATATTATCCGGAGGATCTTGATTTTGATTATTGGGCATTTGATGAACTTGATGATTTCATTAATGCCGGCATCATCGATGGACATATAGAGAATGAAATCGATGAGGATTCGGGAGAGGAATATTCCGTTGTTTACATACAGCCGGAAGCAACGATCACCCGTGCAGAATTCACTAAAATTCTCGTGAATGCACTTGGATTAAAACTAGAAGGAAGCGGAAAATCCTTCCCAGACGTGAAAGCGTCAAGCTGGTACTATGATTATGTACAGACAGCTAGTTCTTTAGGGATTGTAAACGGGAAGCTTGATGGATCATTTGCTCCTGGTGAAAAAATCAAACGAGATCAAGTGGCAGCGATGATTTACCGTGCTTTTAAATCAAGTATAGAATTTAAAGACAGCGGCCTCGCATTCAAAGATGTAGTGCCGTCCACTAACTTTGCCTATGAAGCGATCAATAAAACCTCAGCAAATGGCATCGTCAAAGGATATGGTGAGTTGTTCAAACCTCACAACTTCGCTACTCGCGCACAGGCAATAGTCATGATCCACCGAGCACTGCTTCAGCAGACATCGGATTTACCCGACGATGCAGCGTTGACAACTGCCGTACAGCGATTGAACAAAGATGAAATTGAATATATTAACAATGGAGACAAAGCGCAATTACAAAATCTCTATACTGACACAACAACAGACTATCAATATGCAGCCTCCATGGAAGGCCTTGATGCACTGGATTACATCAAAGAAGAGAACGGAAGCATCAAAGTGGATGTCACAAAAGATTTCAATCTAACGGTTTTATCGAAGAATAACCGCTTTGCTAAAGTCCATGTGAATGACTTCCAATATACGGTCACGACGACGTTCCCTGATGGCCATACGTCAATCAATATTAACGCCTCCAACACGGCTTACTTGAAAAAGACAGATGACGGTTCTTGGAAAGTCTACTACGTAGAATTGGATGATGATCAGGAAGAAAGTGCAGCAAATGAAGCGATGGCATTGACAGATAAATAATAGAATGCGAACTTCACATAAAAACCGACTCTTTTCAAAGAGTCGGTTTTTTAGGTGAATAATAGATTAAAAGAGCATCGGCTGCTCTTGCAGGCTGCTGGCTTTTCCCCGATTTGCAGCAACCGCCCGATGAATTCTTTTTAATGCCTCATGTATTCTTTCCTTTGGACAGGCTATATTCATCCGGACGAAATCTTCCCCGTTACCTCCGAATTTGAATCCCTCGTCGAATTTGACCTTTGCTTCCTCTAAGAAGAAGTGATGAAGCTCTTTCCCTTTCAAGCCGATCTCCCTGCAGTCGATCCAAATCAGATGGGTCGCCTGGGGAAGAATGGCCTTCATCTCAGGGATATGTTTCTCTAAATAGACTTGGACCATTCTTTTATTTTCTTCCAGCACGGACAGGAGGTCATGCAGCCACGGCTCGCCTTCTTCATAGGCCGCAATCGTGCCTTCTACCCCAAAGACATTCGGCCGCATCATTCCGAATTGTGTCAGTTTTTTATTATACTGTTCTCTCAAACTTTCATTGGGAATAAGCAAGATGGAGGTCTGCAATCCAGCAATGTTAAAGGTTTTGCTGGGGGCAGCACAAATAATGCTCCTTTGCAGCAGCCCTTCTGCAACCTGAAAAACCGGAAAATGTTCATTCCCTTCATAAACCAGATCCCCATGCATTTCATCAGAAATAATCCATAAATCATGTTTTTCTGCAATATCGCCGATTCTATGCAGCTCCTCTTTCGTCCACACTCTGCCCACAGGATTATGGGGACTGCATAGTATAAGCACTTTTGCCCGCGGATCAGCCGCTTTTTTCTCCAAATCTTCAAAATCAATCTCGTAGCGCCCATCATTGTACAACAATGGATTTTTTAAGATTGTGCAATCATGGGTTTCAATCGTACTGTAAAACGGATAGTAGACCGGATCCTGAATAATGACTCCATCACCAGGCTTTGTTAAAACAGATAGTAAAAGATTGATGCCGGGAATGATCCCAGGGCTGAAGTTGATCCAATCCCTTTGCAGCTCTACCCCAAATCGTCTGCTCCACCAAGAAATAATAGATTGGTAATATCGTTCACAAAAAGTCGTATAACCATAAATGCCATGCTGGGCTTTGCGTGTAATGGCATTTATGATGGCATCGGATACTTGAAAATCCATATCCGCAATGCACATCGGTATGACATTTCCCTCTGTTGTCGACCATTTCACTGAATGTGTATTGGCTCTTTCAATACATTCATCCCAATTCATCCTTATATCCCCCTTGATCTCAGCAGTCTCATGTTTTTATGCCAAGGATAATTATACGATATTTTCCTGCCGCGGGACTTGGGAAAATCAAAATGGGATTCATTTACTTATAACGGATGTACCTTTTTAAGCCGACTAGATCATGCTCCGATTTTCTTTTTCCTGATCCATCTCCTGTCTATGTATTCTTCAATTGAAGGGACTGAATCAGTTTGCAAACTTCCTTCCGTATACTTATTCCAATATGCCACGAGCATGATGGTTGGCACTGCAATTTGCGGTGAAAAGAACGGCTCATCGAAGATTCCTGTCAGCAATATGATGGGCAGTCCAAGGAAAAAGCTATTAAACAGGCGGCGTTCCTTTTGCTTCGCAAAAAATATCGTAATCATGTTCTTTCCCATGACCGCGACCAATAGCAAAAAGAGCATACCGCTGATCGTTCCATATTCTGCAAAGACACCGATGAAAGAATTATGTGGATGAATGATCGTATTACCTGAATATGGAAATGAATTCGCATATTCTTTATAAAAACCAAATGGCGTTACACCTACGAGCGGATGACGCCCAATTAATTCAATGGAGTTTTCCCAGATCTCCGTCCTGACCCCGATGGATTTATCGATAAGGCCGCTCCTTGGCATAATTTCAAAAATCCATTTTATATTTAGTAAAGTCAATGTAAACCCCGTAATAAATAACTTTTTGTTTAACTGGAACAGGAAAATGGCATACAGTATCATCATCGTAATAAACGCCGCGCGTGAACCAGTATCGATCATTCCTTTCGCCAACACCAATATACCTGCACAATACCATGCACTATATGCCCATTTTCTCGCCCGAATACTTGTTAAAAGTTCGCTTAAAATAAATGCAAGTGCAAGCAAAAGAATATACATTGTAAAGTTTGGATTATAAGAGCTTCCTACTAACCTTCCCTGAAAAACCTCGGTTCCTGTTAACATTCGAATGACCGGATTGATTGAGACTCCATCGAGCACCCAGCCAATCAAACAATTATAAATGCCCCCGATGATGATGATCCATTTGTACGTACCGATATTCATTTCCATTCTATTTTTAGTGAGAGACAGATAGATACCAAAGTAGCCAAGGTTCAAAATTCCAGCACCAAACAGAACTACATCAGCAGAGTGAATGGCAGCAAACATGCTGGAGCATACAAGCGAAATAAAGTACAGGTGCATCAAGGAAAAAGATTTCTTACTGCTCTTCGTATAGTTGAAGGCGGATGCCAATCCTTTTATTAAAAGGAGGCCTACACCGATCGGAGGGAGCAGGAAGCATAAACCCAGCCCCGATTCAAATGTATTCCACCTTTTTAGATTGTTTCTTATATGATGCATACATTAACCTCAATTCTTTTTGGAATATTCCATTTTTTTATCCAAATGAAAAAAGGAACCCGCTCATTTAGAAGGACCCTTTTGAGAGTTTTTATTCAGTGGCAAGAAAAACGAATATGTTTAATAGATGAATCTACAATCCGCATGATATGTACGTTGAAATAAAAGTTCCACACAACTTTTACCCAAATCGAACTTCCCTAAACCAGCTGATCCTCTATTACCTTCATTTAAAATTGAGCTGGCCCGTATAATTGTTTCCCACACATTGAATCACGTTTTTATTAAAAATGAATTAAAATCCTTTGTGTAATAATTGGAAATACAAAAAGACAACCAAAAGAACAAAAGATGCCTGTTCTTTTGGTTGCCTATTTAGGTTGATAAAAAAACTACACCGCATCAATTTCACGTCTTTGATTTTTCTCGATGAAAAGGATCCCTAGTTCGTGGTGTTCCCCTTCATAAAGGGCCCGCTGTGTGAAGCGGATCTGTCCATTGACATCCAGGACGGCAAGTTTGCAATGGGCGCGGTTCAGTTGCAGCGCCTCATAGAATTCCCGTTCATCCGCGACTTCGATGCCGTTTACTTTTTGGATTGTTTCGCCGATCTGCAAGGCCATTTTGTCAGCTGGTGAGCCTGGAAGGACACCGAGAACGGTCAAACCTGTCGATTTCGGAGAAAAATAGAAAGGATGACCTTGTTCATGAATGCGATGCCTGTAGGAGATGATCTCCCTGCCCAGCAATGCCGCTGCTGCAGCAATCAGCGCCAACATCGGTAACCACAATGCTCCAGCAGCAATTAACAAGACTATTCCCCCAAGCCACAGCACGTTCCTGCCGATTTGTTTGATTGCAATGGCTGGAAGCGTACTTTGCACACGGAGCTGAAAACCGACAACAAAGGGGATAAGAAGGATTGAATACGTTTCCGTCCCCCAGTGAATGACCGGCCACCATTCGAATGGGGCTGTCAAGGGACCGCTTGGTACGAGCACAAACAGCGGCACCACCCATAGACGTCTCGCTTGATGGGCGCCGACAGTCAATCCGCGAGGGCTTTTTCTTAATCTTGGCGAAGTGTTTTGCGAACCATTCTTATAGACGAATATTCCTTCCGCAATAAGCAGGAAGCCCAGGAGGAGTGCAATGCCCGTTAAATATGTTTGTCCGATCGCTCCAAAATCAAGCAGCGGAAGATCCCAGCCAAAGTACCCGGCAAACAGCAGGAAGAAGAAAGATAGCCCTATTGAATAAGCTGGCGAGAGCAGACGGAAGCCCATCGGCAGACTTAAAAGAATGGTCGCCACTGCAATCACCACAATTGCTGCAAATGGCAGCACAAAGCCTGTCCCAATCGAAATGACCGAATAAATCAGCCCCACCAGCAAACTTACAGGAAAAACATAGCGGAGCTCGTGGAAAACATCATATACACGAACGTGAAAATCCTTGCGTTCCCTTTTTACCCGTGTCATCCCTGCAGCAAATGCCAGGATGATCGAGTAATAAAAAATAGGATGGAGAAAAAACTTGCCGAATCCTTTTAAAACATCTATGATCCAATCTTGTACCACTACAATCACCATCCTCAACTATGTAAAACAATTTCCGAATATATTAATCTCTATTTTACCAAAATACCGTCCTAAAACCTATTGGTTGTTCAGAAAAAAGCAAAGAAAAAATAGAGCCGTTCCGCTATTGCGGGACGGCTCCATCAGTTGCTATCTCGGCGTGGTGATGATCTTCAAGGCAGCCTGCATCTGGATGTCATTATCATCATCTTTCATCGCTTCGGTAATTTTCTTTTGCAGCAGGTCTGCTGTTTTCTGGTCGATGATCCCCGTTTCTTCCAGATGATTTCTCAGCTGGAAGGCACTCACTGCTTTTTCGGTCTGTTCACTATAATAGCCATCGAT